>CAZILR010000110.1:8935-11075 GCA_964539995.1 uncultured Planctomyces sp. | reverse complement strand
TCGCAGCAGGACTTGCTGTCGCTCAATCAGCAGAGCTTCGTCCAACGCGACTTCACGGACTTCACCGATCGTCAAGCCGCTCATTTTGACCGGCGACCCTGCATGAACTCCGGTGGCAGACTCGAAATGCACAGCCAGTTGATACGACTTCTGCCACAACGAAGTCAGCTCGCCAAATTGAAACACCATCGCACCGATCAGCCCAAAGGCGACCAGCACGAACAGTCCCACTCGAAATTGCAGTTGGCGGTCGGACATGGTTGTCACCAGAAGGCAGTATGCAGAAGGCAGCCAGCAGTGGATTCTTCAACTGCCTTCTGCTTTCCGCCTTCTGTCTACTCTTTTCCTCAGGCGGCTGCGAGCTCCTGCAATCGTTCACGAGCTTGGCCGTGGACAAACTGGGAGACTCGCGGGTCAGGGGTCGAGAACGCTTCGTCGGCGGTTCCGGCGAAGACGATTTGAGATTCGTCCGGCCGAAGCCGGCTAAGCGGATACAACATCACGACACGATCGGCCACTTTGCGAACCGTGGACATCTCGTGCGTGACAACGATGCTGGAGACGGGCTGACGCTCGCGAGTGCGCAGGATCAGTTCGTTGATGATGTCGGTCATGATCGGGTCGAGTCCGGTGGTCGGTTCGTCGTAAAGCACGATCTCCGGGCTGAGTGCCAGCGCGCGAGCCAGTCCGACCCGCTTCTTCATCCCGCCGGACAACTCCGCCGGCTTCTTACTGGATGCGGAGAGCGTCAGACCGACATCCTTGAGTCGATCGTGAACGATTTGCGTCATCTGCGATTCGGTCATGCGAGTATTCTGTCGCAGGCCAAACGCGATGTTCTCAAAGACGGTCAAGCTGTCGAACAACGCCGCGCTTTGAAACAGATACCCGAACCGCAGCCGATCTCGGTGAATCTCCGACTCTCGGCGTTGCTTGAGAGACTTTCCAAACCAATTCACGTCGCCGTGGCTTGGATCGAGCATGCCAATGATCAGCTTCAGGAGGACGCTCTTGCCGCAACCGGATTCGCCGATCACGGCCAATGTTTCACCTCGATGCACCGCGAGCGAGATCTCCCTCAAGACCAAATGCGAGCCGAAGGAACGAGACAGTTGGCGCAGCTCGATCACTGGCTCGCCAAATGCGGCCGGCGCGAAGTCAAACTGTGAGAAGTCGTTGGACATTGCGTTCAAAACAATGAGACAGGATCGGGCCACAAGAAGTAGTACAGCCAGGACTGGAAGACACCCAAAAAGAAGTCGAGAACAAGAATCGCCACGAACGACCAGACGAACGAACGGGTCGAGGCTTGGCCGACTCCTTCGGCTCCGGCTCCGCAATGAAAGCCCTGGTAGCACGAGACGAGCGCGATTGCTCCGCCGTAGAAGAAGCTCTTCATCAAGCCGCACTCCACGTCGTAAATCGCGATGACTTGCTTCGAATGCAGCCACCAATAGAAGCTGTCGATCTTCAAAACCTGCGTGCCGATCAACCAGCCCCCGAAAATGCCGACAGCGTCGGCAATCGCCGTCAGCAGGGGGATCAGCAGAAAACATGCGAGAAAACGAGGGACAACGAGGTATTGAATCGGATTCGCACCAAGCGCTCGCAGCGCGTCAATTTGTTCGGTGACGCGCATGGTGCCGAGTTCCGCGGCCATCGCCGAGCCGACTCGGCCGGCCAGCATCGTTGCGGCCAGAGTTGGTCCCAGTTCGCGCACCAGTGAAGCATTGATCGCCGCACCGAGTTTCGACTCCATGTGCAAGAAGTGAAACTGATCATACGCCTGCACGGCCAAGACCATGCCGATGAAGAGTCCCGTCACCGCCACGACCGGAATGCTGCGGACCCCGACCTCGTAGAACGACAGCGTGACGACGCCTCGTCGAGGAAGCCCTGCGAGAATTTGACGCGCGACTTGTCCGCCAAACAACGTGAGATCACCGACGTCGCTGATCGTCTCCACGATCGCTCGTCCGAGCTGATGCACCAGTGTGTCGGTTGGCTTGAGAGCCGGAACGGAGGCCATCCTTGGCCGCTCGCAATGGGACAACGTCAACGAATTCGGTCGAGGCGCACGATCTCCCTGACCTCAGGAGGGCGGGACGTTAGCCCAAAAACGACCAACGAGGCGAGAGCG
>CAZILR010000110.1:0-8835 GCA_964539995.1 uncultured Planctomyces sp. | reverse complement strand
TCACGTCGTTGACGAAGCTGTCGTCGATCGCGAAGAACTCGTCGATCTCGCTGGCCGAGCCGGTGATCGAATCACCGTCATCTTCACCATCTCCGTTGCCACCGAGCAGCGTGTCTGTGCCCGTTTGCCCGTTGATTGTGTCGATCCCCGCTTGCCCGATGCAGACGTCGTTGCCATTTCCGCCGAGGATACTGTCGTCCCCTTCGTCGCCGAGCAGGTAGTCGTTTTCGGTGCCGCCGTTGATGAAGTCGTCGCCGGAGTGCCCGGTGATCTTGTCAGCACCGCCGAGACCATAAATCGAGTCGTCCCCGTCGTTGCCGCCGATGGTGTCGTTGCCGGCACCGCCGTTGATGTAGTCGTTTCCTTCGCCGCCACGAATGATGTCCGCACCGCCGTCGCCGTAAATCGTGTCGTTGTAGTCTGAGCCGTTGCCGCTGCCATTGTCTCCGTCGCAGACATCGTTTCCGGTCGAGGCCATGAGGCTGTCGTTTCCATCGCCGCCGGTCAGTGTGTCGTCGCCGCCAAAACCTTCGAGCGTGTCGTTGTCATCGCCGCCGTCGATCACGTCGTTCCCGTTCTGGCCACGCAGGCGATCGTTGCCGAGACCACCTTGCAATTCATCATTGCCGTTGCCGCCATACAGCGAATCGTCGCCGTCTCCGCCGGTGAGCAGGTCGTTTCCATCCATGCCGTTGAGATTGTCGTTTCCATCGCCCCCCTCGATGGTGTCGTTCCCCGCACCGCCGATCAGTGTGTCCTTCAGCGAACTGCCGACGATCAAGTCATGTCCCCCTCCAGCCGACACGGACACGCCGGACAGACTGGCGAAGGTGCCATCAACTCCGCTGAGATCAATTTGATTGGCGAAGTTGCCGGACGCGCAATTGACCTTCAACGTCAAGACATCCGCCGCCAGCGTGTTTTGTGGAAGACCATCGATCGTCACGAAGCCATCGCCATCGACCCCAATCGCCACCGATTCATTCGACGTCAATCCCACGACAAACACTGCCGCGTCCGTGACGTTCATTGCCGGAGCGAGACGCTGCTCCAACGCCTCGATGTTCGGTAACCGGAACGTCTTCGCTCGCAACGGACGGACGGAAGATCTGCCTCGCAACCGACTCGAAATCAACATGATGGCCCCTCGAAAAAGTTGGCGCGGAGACGCCGGCATCACGAATCGGCGGGCGTCGAGGGGAACGAGGCTAAACGACCAGGAAACGAAGTCAACGCTGGCCCCGACAGCGACTGTAAGTGTTGTGGAAGCCGTTCGAATAATGCGGGTCGTGACAATCCTGCCGGATAACGCTGGTGGCCGTCATTCGGAAAGTCCTCCATCAACGAAAGAAGGCCCGACTTCCGAAGAAGCCGGGCCTTCTGTTTTGATTGGCTCTAACTTTGAGCTGCGACCACAAAAACTAGCTGACCAGAGCGGTCCAGCCCGTGTCGAGCGAGAAGGTCTCTTTGATCTCGCTCGTGCTGCTGTCTTTCACCAGGTCACCTGGATCCTCGGTGCTGCCGGCACCGCCGCTGCCTCCAAGGATTGTGTCCGCGCTGCCTTGGCCGAGAACGGTGTCGATGCCGGCTTGGCCTGCGACGATGTCATTGCCCGCTCCACCGAGCAGGCTGTCCTCTCCGTCGCCACCCAGCAGCGTGTCGTTGCCACCGTTGCCCACGATGATGTCGTCACCGAGGTCACCGAAGAGCTTGTCGTTGCCGTTTCCGCCATCGAGCGTGTCGTTGCCGTCACCGCCGCCGACGATATCGTTGCCGTCACCAGCATTGACCGAGTCATCTCCGCCACCGGCCGAGATCAGGTCAAAACCCGCGTCGCCGTTGATCGTGTCGTTGCCTTCGGCTCCGCCACCGTTATCGCCGAAGATCACGTCATCGCCCTTGCCCGCGACGATCGAGTCGTTGTCATCGCCACCCGTCAGCGTGTCGTTGCCGTCATTGCCTTCGATTCGATCGTCACCCAAGCCGCCGTTGATCTCGTCATCACCGATCTGGCCCTTGAAATTGTCGTTGCCATCGCCGCCGTCGAGCGTATCGCCGCCCGATCCACCGAGCAGCGTGTCATCACCCTCGTCGCCGGTGATCTGATCGTCGCCATCTTCACCGTTCAGGACGTCATTGCCCAAACCGCCGTTGATCGTGTCGTTGCCACGGCCGCCAAAAATGACTTCGTTGAAGAATTCGATGTTCGAGCCGGTGATCGCGTCATCGCCGCCACCCGCCTTGACCGTGACACCCGACAACAGCAGGTACACCGAACCATCGAGAGTGCTCAGGTCAATTTGATTGTTGGCTGAGCTGCTCGTCGCCTTAATGGTCAGCGATTGCACGAAATTCGCATTGATCGTGGTATCGACCGTGTTTCCATCGACATCGAGCTGGAGGTTTCCGGAACCGTCGTCTTGAACCGCGACGTTTTCACTTCCGGTAATCACGATCGTCACTGCCGACGAACCGGACACCGTGACGGTCGGGACGGTACGTCGCTCCAGCATTTCCGCCGAGGCGACATTGATCGGTCGACGCGACCGACGACTTTGACGAGACATCAAACGAGACCAGTTGGGGAACAACATGTTCATCCTCCGAGGGGAGCTTGGGGCTGTGAATGTGTTTTCCGCCCACGTCTTGCCAGTCGCGTCGCGGGTCGGCGGTAGGAGCCTAGTCAGCAATCGACCGGTTGCAATGCGAAGTTTTTGGCAAAATCACTGTTTGTTCGAGGCAAGTTGAAAGCCGAAAACAGCCTCAATGTTTTCTCTCAGCAAACCTCAGAAATCGGTCAGGCAAACCGTGCCGATCGCAAATCTCGCAGCGATCGTAGGCTGATTCCGATCCCCGTTAGTTCGGCAGAATCGGACCAGCATGTTGTCGGGGCAACTTTTCTCGCACTCCGTAGACATTCGATTCAAGTGGCGCTCAGCGCCAGAGATGCCAAGTCCGCTGCTGAAGATCCCTGGTCATTCGTCGTCGTCGAGATCCTCGTCGTCTTGATAGTCCGGGTGCAGCGGGTCGTCGGGCGAGAAGAAAAAATCACCCAGCCCCATCGGGACGACGTTGCCGCCCAGCGTGGACCGCTTGCGTTCGGCCAGGTCTTTCAAATCGAGAGCCTCTTCGCCCAGACAGCGATGCAGACTCTCGCGCCAGGCGGCGTCTTTGCTCAGCGGATGCGTCGGGTCTTGAGCGGCGCGCTTGATCGCGTACCGCAGCACGTTGATGCCGTCGCGGGTCGAGAAATCCAACTTCAACTCGTGAGCCTGCTGCAAAAACTCGACGGTCAGGTTGAGCATCTCGTCGTCGGCGAACGGCAGGTGATATTTCAGGATCGCCAGTTCGTCTTCGCGAGCGGGGTGGCTCAGTTCCAGCGTCGGCTGCAAGCGGCTGAGGATGTAGTCAGGGATCTCGAAAGTCGATTCGTCGTCGTTCATCGTGACCGCGCAGCGGAAATCGCGGTGGGCCGGAATCGTGATGCCGGCGACGATCGACTCGACGTACCGGCGATGATCGAGCAGCGCCGCGAGGCTCGCCCACGACTTCTCATTCATGCGGTTCCCTTCGTCGAGAATGCAGATGCCTCCGGTAATCATGGCCGTGACGAGCGGCGAAGCGTGGTAAATAATCTTGCCGCTCTCAGCCAGCACGGGCGTGACGAGCAAATCCTCAGGCCGCGTGTCCGACGTGCATTGATAGATGTAGAGCGGCTGCTTTCGCGTGTGCGCTCCGGCGATGCCTAGCGTCGTCTTGCCGATTCCGGGAGCTCCGACCAGCCTTGGCGTCAGTGGCAAATCGACGTCATCAACCACTAGCCAGCAGGCCAGCAGTTGCTTGAGCACTTCGCCTTGGCCGATCCACTGTCCGACGGTCGGGTCAGGTTCGGACAGGAACAATCGCACGCCACCGATTTCCACGGATTTCGACATCGAAGGAAAAGTCCTCTCGCCATTGGTGAAGACGGACGGCTCGCTGAGAAAGCCAAAATGACTGATCGCAGACGAGGTTATGGGTTGGATTGCACGCTTGCAATCACTCACATTTCACAGCGAGTCCTCGTCGCAAAGCGATGACTCATTGCTTGCCACTTCAAAACTGAGCCGTTACTCAAATAACGATTCAGGCTGACAAAACTCCTTCGGTAATTGGCTTTTCAAAGGATCGTTCCATGACCAAACGGCTGCGGTGCTGGATCGCGTTTCAACTCTGTCTGGTTTCGTGCATCGCGGGCGCGGGAGAGCTGCCGGTCGCCAAGCCGGAAGACGTGGGGATGTCCTCCGAGAAGCTCACCAAGGTCAACGTGGTGATGGACGGCTTGGTGAAGGAGAAGAAACTCGCAGGCGGTCTCGTGATGATTGCTCGGCGAGGTAAGGTCGTGCATTTGCAGTCGCACGGGCTGATGGACATCGAAGCCAACAAGCCAATGCGCGACGATGCGATCGTGCGGATCTATTCGATGACCAAGGCGATCACGACCACCGCCGCGCTGAAGTTGTACGACGAGGGAAAGCTCGGACTGGACGATCCGGTCTCGAAACATCTGCCCGAAATGAAGGGCTGCCAGGTGCAGGGCAAAGAGGGTCCATTCGCGCCGGAGCACGAGATGACCGTCCGCGATCTCATGCGGCACACATCCGGCCTGACTTACGGAGCCGTCGTCGGGACGTCGGGCAACGCAGTCATCGACAAGCACTTCAGGGAAGCGAACGTGTTGGACCCGAAGTCCACGTTGGCCGACATGACCGCGAAGCTTGGCCGCATCCCGCTCCCGTTCGAGCCAGGAAAAGATTGGGGATACGGCGTCTCCAGCGACGTGTTGGGGCGAGTTGTCGAAGTCGTCTCCGGCCAATCGCTGGATGAGTTTTTTCAGCAGCACATCTTCAAGCCACTCGACATGAAAGACACGGGGTTCTTCGTCCCAGACGAGAAGCTGGAACGCTTCGCCGCCAACTACACCTCGGACGGCAAGGGGATGCTGACTCTGCTCGATGCGCCGGCGAAGAGCATTTATCGGAAAAGCCCCAAGCTGTTGTCGGGCGGCGGCGGTCTGGTCTCGACGGCTCGCGATTACATGCGGTTTCTGATGATGATCGCGAATGGCGGAGAACTCGACGGCGTGCGAATTCTTTCGGAGAAGACCGTGCGGCTGATGACGACAAATCAACTGTCCGAGAGCGTCGGCTGGATCAAGTTCGGTGGCCAGGTTCGCGATGGGATCGGCTTCGGCCTGGGCTTTTCGGTGTGTGTGAAGCCGTCGATCTGGGCTCCTCAGAGTCATCTCGGCGAATACGGATGGGGTGGTGCCGCGAGCACGCACTACTGGTCCTCTCCGAAGGACGACCTCGTCGTCGTCACGCTGGAACAGACGATGCCGTATTCGGCGATGACCGAGGTCGCCGTGAAGGGCTTGATCTACGACGCAGTGATCGACCGATGACCGATTCCGGCCAGAGCCGGGGGTGGATACACTCACCACGCTTCGTTCGGTGCGCTTTTGGAGAACAAGTGGTCCGCGAAGGGATGTCGCGACCAGGAGGATCGCCATGCAGTCGCAGCACTCTCCTCGCAACATTTCGCGCCGGCGATTTTTGTCGGGTAGCCTGTGTGCCGGCGGAGCCGGCCTCGCGCTGGGTGATGTTTTACGTTTGCGATCGCTCGCGGCGGAGCAAGGCTCGATCGCACCGGACACTGCGGTGATTCAAATCTGGCTCGGTGGCGGACCAAGCCAATTCGAGACGTTCGATCCCAAGCCGCTCGCGCCGGTTGAGATTCGTGGCCCGTATCGCCCGATCCAGTCCAAGAGTCCCGGCGCGCTCGTCTGCGAGACGATGCCGTTGACGGCCGGAGTGCTCGACAAGACGGCGATCATCAAGAGCTTCACGCATCCCTTCGACGATCACTTCGGCGTCATGCGCTGGTGCCTGGAAGGCCGCAAGGAGCCGGACAAACGCGAAGGCTATCCGTCGGTCGGCTCGATCGCGTCGAAGTTCCGCGGGCCACGACAGCCCGGCATGCCCGCGTATGTCATGCTCGCGGAAGAGCCGGTGATGCACCATCACCTGTTCGATGCGATGGGGCCGGGATATCTCGGCGTGTCGCATTCGCCGTTCGCGGTCTTGCAGGATCCGTATCCGTTCGACTTCCAGTTCGATCGCTTGCGCAGCGCGACCAGCAGTCTCGAAATCGCCAACGACGCGACGCTCGACCGGATCAACGATCGCAAGTCGCTGCTTGCCGTGCTGGATCAATTGCCGCGGCAACTCGATTCGAGTCAGGTGCAAGAGGGTCTCGATCCCTTCGCGAAGCTCGCGCTGGAATTGATCACCAGCGCGAAGGCTCGCCGAGCGTTCGACCTCAACCAAGAATCCGTCGCGACGCGCGAGCGATACGGATCGCATCGTTGGGGACAGATGGCGCTGTTGGCTCGGAGATTGGTCGAATCGGGAGTCACTTTCGTGACGCTCAACACGGCTCCCGATTGCCTGCGCTGGGACTGGCACGTCAGCATCACGAAGGAAAATCGGCCGCAACCCGATCCTGGCGGTCCCAACGTCGGCGCGGAATGGAGCTGTCCCGCACTCGACCGTGCGCTTTCAGCACTGATCACTGACCTCAGCGAGCGAGAACTCAGTCGCAACGTGCTGCTGGTCGTATGGGGCGAGTTCGGTCGGACGCCGAAGATCAATGTGACGGGAGGACGCGATCACTGGCCGCGTCTCGGCAGCGTGTTGCTCGCGGGTGGCGGTTTGAAGATGGGCCAAATCATCGGCGAGTCGAGTCACGATGGCGGCTTCCCCACCGATCGACCGATCAGCCCCAGCGATGTGCTGGCCACGCTCTACAAACACCTCGGCATCGACCCACGCCAGAACGCCGTCAACCTGCAAGGCCGTCCGCTCCCGCTGCTGCCCGATGGTCAAGTGATCGACGAATTGTTCTCTTGATGTCGCGGGGATACTAACCCGAAGCGCCAGCGAGGGCGGGCGCTTCAAACGACGATGATCTTGCGATCGAAGCACTGTGAAGCGTTCGCCCTCGCTGGCGCTTCGGGTTAGTTTGCTTTTCGGAGAACGCCAATGACGAACGCACTGACACGCCGCCGTTTCTTGCAAGCGTCGCTCGGTTCGGCCGGTCTCGCACTGAGCGGCAATCATTTTGCTCGCCATCTCTTCGCCGACGATAAGCCGCGAGCGAAGCTGCCCGTTGCTGCCGTGGTCACGGTCTATCACAAGAATTCGCACGCCGACGTCATCGTGGGCAAGGTGCTTGAAGGCTGGATGCAAGACGGCGGAATTGGCCCGGACTTGAAGCTGGTGTCGATGTTCGTCGATCAAGTGAGCGACAACGATCTCAGCGTGTCGCTCGCGGAGAAGCATGAATTTCGGATCGCGAAAACGATCGACGAAGCGCTCACGCTGGGGACCGACTCGGTGGCGGTCGCCGGAGTGTTGTCCATCGGCGAGCACGGCAAGTATCCGAGTGTGCCGGGGACGGACCAGGTGATGTATCCGCGCCGGCGGTTCTTCGACGAGATCGCGGCGACGTTCAAGCGACGCAAGAAAGGGGTCCCGGTCTTCAGCGACAAACACTTGTCGTATGCCTGGAGCGACGCGAAGCACATGTTCGACACGGCTCGCGAGCTGCGCATCCCGTTCATGGCCGGTTCGTCGGTGCCGGTGATGTGGCGGAACCCGTCCGCAACAGTTCCGATCGGCTCTGAAATCACGGAAGCGATCGCGCTAGGATACGGCGGGCTGGAGCACTACGGATTCCATTCACTCGAAGGGATGCAATGCCTGATGGAACGCCGCAAAGGGGGCGAGACCGGAGTCAAGTCGGTGCAGTCGGTGACGGGCGACGGCATCTGGCAGGCCGAGAAAGAGGGCCGATGGTCCAAGTCACTGTTCGATGCGATCGTGGAGTTCTCACCCACTCCGTACAACGGAAAGCAGCCACGTCCGAAAGAGATGGCCAAGGACGCCGTCTTCTACCTCATCGAATACCGTGACGGGACAAAGGCCACCGTCGCGATGGGAACCGGCTTCTCGCACGAGTTCGCGTGCGCGGTTTCGATTCGCGGACACGAAAAGCCGTTCGCTGTCAATTTCCTTCCGCAGGACGGCCCGCCGTTCGGACACTTCGAGCACCTGTTGCGAGCCGTCGAGCACATGTTCCACACCGGCCAGCCCGCTTACCCTGTCGAGCGAACGCTGTTGACCACCGGAATTCTCGACGCCGCTCTGCACAGCCTCGCCGACAAAAACCGACGCCTGGAAACTCCACAACTGGAGGTCGTCTACGAGCCAGTCGATTGGCCCTTCGCCAAGGGAAGTCCGCCTCCGCCGCGAGGGTGAGGATCGTTGCCGCCTCGCGATGCAAACAACCGACGAAGTTTCGCGGCCCCCTTACACCGTGCCGCCTGACTCTCAGCGTTCACGCGGCTACGATGTCGCGCGGCAACGACTGCTTTTCCCTCCCACCTTCTTTCCACAACCGGAGTCTCACATGATTCGACCTCTCCTCGTGCTGGTGACCGTGGCCTCTCTGGGAATGTTCGG
This sequence comes from uncultured Planctomyces sp., assembly GCA_964539995.1. Lineage (GTDB taxonomy): Bacteria > Planctomycetota > Planctomycetia > Planctomycetales > Planctomycetaceae > SXKJ01. The sequence goes on along the minus strand of CAZILR010000110.1, from coordinate 271 downwards.
CTCGCACGGGCGAGTGGATGCCGCAGACCTGATTCGCATCGGAATTCTGGGCATCGATAACTACGGCTCGGTGGCGTACACGGAGTTCCTCAATAAGCCGCACGCCGAGGGAGTCTTTGAGGGGATGCGAGTCGTCGCCGCGTATCCGATTGGTAGCGACGACTACCCCGACAGCGCGAAGCTCGGAGCACAGTGGAAAGACCAACTCTCGAAGATGTACCAAAATCCGAAAGACCCCAAGGACGCGGTGCCGCCGCTTGAGCTGCGCGGA
>CAZILR010000109.1:2552-11134 GCA_964539995.1 uncultured Planctomyces sp. | reverse complement strand
TGCCGAGTTGCTGGCCGATATCGGGCTGAATGTCGATGGATTGGTCGCGACCGCACAGATGATGGCCCACGTCGCGACGGAAATCTGAGCTTCGCGCGATTGTTGGGACTCAGATCGATCTTTGCGACAGACTCATCAGCCGGAACGCGCTAGCGTCCGGTTCGAGCGTGTTTCGCCGTTCCGAACCGGACGCTAGCGCGTTCCGGCTGATTCCGTCTGGCGCAAGAATTCCTCTGACGGTGTGTCCCTGCCACCGCTTTTCCGTTGCCGCACCTTCGTCAGAACTCAACAAGACGTTCGCGCATTTTTCATCGAGTCGAGTCACCATCCGCCCCTAAAACCATCGGGGTGGAATCCCCGATTTGAGAAATCGGGGGCGACATGACCGTGGCGGCGACCGTGAATACCAAGGGCTTGGTCGGACAGATCATCGGCGAGGGACGCTACGACTTGCGCGAGCGGCTCGGCGGCGGCAGCATGGGTTACGTCTACCGAGCGTTCGATCGGCGGCTGGAAACCGATGTCGTCGTCAAGATTCCTCGCAAGCACAAGCTGGAGAATCCCGATTCGCTGCGGCGGTTCCGGCAAGAGTCCAAGTTTCTGGTGAAGCTGAATCACCCCCACGTCGTCAGCATTTTGGATGTCGGCGAGTACGACGGCGTGCCGTTCTTCGTGATGCCGTTCATCAGCGGCGGCGGGCTGCGATCGCGGCAAACGAACGAACTCGGCATCCAGAAGCCGCTCAAGCCCGCGTCGCTGCGCCGTTGGTTGCTGGAGATCGCCAAGGCGTTGGACTTCATTCACTCGCAAGGCTGCGTTCATCGCGACGTGAAACCCGACAACATTCTGTTCGACGAGCATGGCCATGCGTTTCTGGGCGACTTCGGCCTGTCGAAGCTGCTGCCCACGAACGAAGAGGACGACCCCGGCGACACGGCGGCCGGAGCGATTGTCGGCACTCCGCTATTTTGTGCTCCCGAATTGATCTTGGGCGAGATGTTCGACGGCCGGGCCGATCAGTACTCGCTGGCGTTGACCGTGTACGACACGCTGGCTGGGACGAATCCGTTTGAAGGACCGAACTCATCGGCAACGCTCGTCAATCAAACCGCGATGGAGCCGCCGCCGCTCGCGGAATTCAATCCGAGCGTCACGCCAGTTCTGTGGCGTTGCGTGTTGAAAGGCTTAGCCAAGTCGCCGGATGAGCGCTTCGGTTCGTGTGTGGAATTCGCGGAAGCGGTCTTGGCCGCAGTGCAGGCGAGCGGCTCGTCACAATCGTCGGGGACTCATTCGGGACCAAAGAATTCCGCACGTCACTCGTCCTCGTCGAATGCCGTCGCCGACACGTCGATCAACTCACGCCGAGTCGGCGCATCGCCGGCAACCTCCACGGCGGCAGGCCGTTCGCAGACGAGTGCCGTGGCGGCCGCTCCGAAAATGCGATGTGTGATTTCCGCCCGAACGCCCATCGTGAGGGCCAAATGCGCGTGTCCGGGCTGTTCCAGAGAACTCTTTCTGCAGCCCGCGTTCGCCGGCAAAAAAGCGACCTGCCAGACCTGCGGATGCCGGCTGATGATCTCATCCGACTTCAGCGAAATGCGAAAGCTCGAACTCGTCTCCGTGCCGGAACAAGCGACGGCCTCTTCCGGCTCCGCCAAAGATTCCAATGCCAGCGGCGTACCCTCCGCCACGTCGCCCGGTGAATTCGACCTCGTACTGGGTCAGGAAGTTTTTGGCTGGAAGCTGAGCCGCAAATTGGCACTTGGTCTGGCCGGATGCCTGATCGGGTTGTTGCTCCTGTTGACGGCCTATTTCACCAACCAGGCGTCGCAAGTCGAGCAAGCACGACTGCGAGAGCAACTTCGCCCCAAAGTCATGGAAGAATAGCGCCCTGCCGATCGACACGCTCTCGAATTGTGAAGTTCGTGCGAAGCCGCACTCGCCGCCCTTCTCGGTCGCCGTCGAGACGGTAGGCTCACGGGCGAGGAATCTTCCGAGGCCGAGGGAACGACTTGTGTTTGGCGAACTACGACCCGTTGATGGCGGAACGCCCATCTTGCTCGACAAGCTGTCGCTCACAGTCGGGCAGGATCGCACCAGCGACGTGGTGATCGAACATCCGTCGGTCTCGGCCAGTCATTGCCACATGGAATTCCGCGAAGGCCATTGGTTCATCGAAGATCTGGGCAGCCGTAATGGAATCCGAGTCAACGGCGAGAAAGTCGAGAGCGCCTGGGTGCCCGCACTGAGTGTCGTCAACATCGGCGCGATCGAATTCGATTTGCAGTACTCCTCGCACGACTCGGAATCCGACGGCAACGGCGCGGTGTCTGCCGCGCAACTGTCGAAGCTCGACCGAGCCATGAAATCGGTGCAGTCGTTCAAAAATCGGCGCATCCAAATCCGAGCGGATCAGGCAGCCCCGGCCAACCTCTCGAAGTCGCTGCTCGGATCGTTGCAGCCAATCGACGGAGGGCATTCCATCCCGCTGCTGTACGACGAACTTTATCTCGGTCGCGATCCGGACAGCGATGTCATCCTGCCGTTCCTATCGGTCGCCAAGACACACTGCGTACTGCGGTTCCAAGAGGGATACTGGTTGGTCCGAGATCTCAACAACAACGGAATCACGATCGACGGCCAGACCACTCAGGAAGGCTGGCTGCTGCCGAAAGCGGTGCTGGGATTAACCGCCACACACCGGTTTGAAGTGGCCTACTCCACGACGGCCGACGTGCCGCCTCCCGAAATGGCCGTGCCGATCAATGAGTTCGACGTACACGATGATAACGCGCTGTCCGACCAAGACTCGGATGTCATCGACCTCGACGAGTCCGCGCTGATCGATAGCGATGACGAAATCGAAGTCGATGATTCTGCGCTCGTCAGTCGCGACAAGTCAGACGCGTTCAGTCCGAAACCTGTTCTCGACCAGCCTCTCCTGGCCGTTGATGAGATGCTGCAATCCATTGAAGAGGTCTCGCAGCCCATCGAGCGCCAAGACTCGGTCACTGCCGAACCCACAATCCTCGATCGAGTGGAGACGACCACTCCCGTCATTGAATCGCGAGCCGCGACGATTCCGATCTCCCATAAGAGCGTTCCAGTCCCCAAAAGTCGGCGCAACAAGAGTGAACGAGCAGCAGCAACCCCCGCGCCATCAGCCCAGCCATCGGAAACCCGACGTTCTGACGCGACCGCGCAAAGGTCTCTCTTCGCTCTGTCGCGTCGCAACCAAGTCCTCCAATTCTTGAAAGACCGGAACTTCGACGGCCTTCTGTTGACGCAGCCCACGAACATCGCCTGGTACACCGGTGGAACCGAACCTCCTCGTGGACTGTTCGGCCAAGTCACCTCCGCCCTGCTGCTGACCCCGGAGTCGGCAACTCTGCTCGCCCGTCGATCCGATGCCGAGGTGATGCTCAGTTCGGAAAGTTCGCTGGTCGGTCTTCAGCATCGCGTCTGCGAGTGGCCGGAAAGTTCGCGAGACTTCTTGAAAGACTGGAACCAACCAAAACGGCTCGCCTGCGACAGATCGTTGGATGTCGGCGATGACGTGTCGCCGGACATCGCCGCGATGCGACTGCCGTTGTCTTCGATGGAAATTGAGACGCTTCGGAAACTTGGAATTCGGGTCGCCCGTGCCATCGAGAAAGCCGCCAGGGAATTCCAGCGTGGCGACACCGAAGCACAGATCGCCGGCGACGTCGCCTCGCGGTTGGTCCGGCATGAAGTGGTGCCGGAGCGCATTCAGGTCTGGGGAGACGGCCGCGGACAAACTTGTCCGAACTGGACGTTCCGCCGCGACGCCGTCGAGCACTTCTGCACGATTTCCGTGACCGCGCGGCGACAGGGCCTGCACGTCGCCGTCTCGCGCACCGTCAGTTTCGGAACGCCTCCCAAAGAGCTTCGTTGGACACACTCCGACATGTTGTTGACTCACGCAGCGGCCATGCACGCGGTGCGAGATCAGGCAGAAGTCTCAACTGTGTTGGCTCGCGTGAAGACTACCTGCGAGAAGCTCGGCTTTGCTCCCGATTGGCAAGCGTCTCTACCAGGATGCGTCAGCGGCTATGAATCGTGCGAAGCTCCGATGACCCCACAGAGTTCGCTGCGTCTGCGATCGGGCATGCCCGTGATTTGGCAATCATCACTCGGCCCAGCCAGAGCCGTCGATACGCTGCTTGTCCGAAAAACAGACGGCAAGGTGGTCACTCAAACGGGCGAATGGCCTCAAGTCAGCATGACCATCGACAACGCACGCTACTACGGCCAAGCCGTGCTTCAACGAGCCGATTGATTGCTGAAAGCGGCGACGGCTTTCGTGAACTCACTTCGCACGACGAACCAGTCTCATGCCTTGCCCCAGATACAGCTCTTGCAGATCACTGCTGGTCCAGCGTTCGCGGCCCACGTCGGGAGTTGGTTCTCCGATCTCGATCAAATCGGTCACGAAACCGAGCAGCACCACCGAATGACGCATGCCGGGCCTCCAGCCGAGTTCCGTTTGATAAAATCGATCCGCTTGAGCCTCATGAGCCAGACCGACGCTCAAAATCGCAGGGCTGTTGAGCGAGCGAAGCTCGTCGGCCGACCCAGTGAAGACCTCCACGTCCCATTCCGTACCGACGGTCTTCTTTTTCAAGCCGCGATACAGGCCCATCCAGTTGGTCCCTCGGCGAGTCAGACAAAGCTCCGCCATCTCTTGCTCGGTCGCGTTAATGCCATGCAGTTTGAGCAGCGTTGCCGCCGAGGCCGCCGAGCAAGTCTGTTTGGTCGTTTGCAGGCAGATGCCTTCGCTCCAGGCATTCCCACAACGAGGCGCGACTCCCATCAACGGAAACAAGACAACAACGACCCCTGCGAGTTGCAGCCCAACGACCGTCAAGCCACGTCGCCAAGCTGGCATCGCGAATTGCGTGGAAGCTAAGCCTCCTAAAAAGCCAGCTTCCAAGGGAAACCAATTGCCCAGCACGATCAGATTGGAAAACGGCAGCAGGCCAACCAGCAGTGTCTTGTCCCACACGCACGCGATGTAAACCACCAGCGTGATGACCGTCAGAAGGCTCAGTCCGTTGGCCGCTCGCGATGAGACACGGCGACCGATCGCTCGGCCGGCACCGAACGTCGCGGTGGAAAGCACCGCCAAAATCAGCAGTCCGAGGTAGATATCCCCCATGACCGGGGCCTCGACCAATGAGACGCGAGAAGTGATCTTTATGAAGATCGGATGAAGGAAATGTGAACGATCAGCAATCTTTCGTCCACAGCGGTTTTTAACGACCGCAAAATTTCACAATTCGGACTCAGGGACGCAGGCGAAGGCGTCTCGCCCGTGTGAGCACTCGACGTCCTGCAACCATTCAACGGGAGGACGATCGGCGCGATCTTGCGATGCGGCACCGTTGCTCAATAGATCGTGCCAGCGATCCCGACTCGCGTCTCAGGCATCATCTGCTTGAGCTTCTGCGCGCTTTGCAGAGTCACGCCGGTCTGGTCGAGTTGCAGCATTCGCAGGCTGAGCTTCTTCACCAGATAGTTCAGTCCCTGATCGCTGATGCCCGGCACTTTTTGGAGATTCAGCTCTTCCAAATCCGGGCTGCCGAGGATTCCGGGCAAGCTGGAATTCGAGAAGGCATTTCTCGCGAGGACCAGCTTTCGCAACTTGGGAGGCGACCGCCAGCCGCGCAGCGAATCGTCTCCCACTTGAGCCTGGCTCGCATCCAGTTCCTCCAAGGCCGTGAGGCCACTCAGCGCGGCGAATCCGTTTCGGCCCGCCGCCGTTTGATGCACGTCCAGAATCCGCAACTGCGATCCGACCGAACCGCACAGTTTCTGCAATCCACGACTGGTGATGGCCGCTTGCGAAATCGTCAGCACCTCCAATTGAGTCAACGTGGCGAGGTGCTCGAAAGCCGCATCGGTCAGTGGAGTCACATCGAGGTGCAACTCGCGCAGATGCGGCATGCCGCGCAATCCTGCGAGGTCCGCGTCGGTGATCTGAGTTTCGCTGAGCGTCAATTGTTCGAGATGCGGCAACTGTCCGATGGCAGCCAAGCTTGGTCCTGTGGGAAATCGAGCCTTCAACATCGTCAACTTGCGGAGCCGCGGCAGCTCGCGCAAACCGATCAGCGCCGCTTCTGAAAACGTCAGATGCGAGACGTCGATCGCTTCCACCAGCGGCATGCGCGCGAGGTGCATCAATCCCGCTTCGGTCACAGGGCTGCCAGAGAGATCCAGTTCTCGGATCGTGAACAACTCCGCCGGCACTTCTGAGAGACTGGCCAGCAACGAATCGCGGCGTTGACCAGGAACTGATCCGGCAAAACTCTTCACGACGCCAATGTGGTCTTCGCGCTTTTCGATTTCGGCAATTGCCGAGCGATCAGGCTTGCGCGGAGCCTCTTCGGAATCCGCGTCGCGACGAGCAACCGCTCTCGGCTGGACGGCCTGTTGCGGAACGGGCGGTGGAGGTGGATCGGTGACTTGTTCGCATCCGACAACGACCACGGAGAGCAGACAACACGCTCTGACGAAACGCAAACCGTGCGACATGACCAAGCCCCTCTCGCGTGCGCTATTTTCTCACGTCCAGCTTTTTGAAGAGTTCGCCCGACTCCAAGTCGTAGACGAGCACTACGCTGTTGGCGTTGCCGCCGATCGCGAATCGTTTTTCATCACCACTCATCGCGAACCCGTCAATTTGTTCGAGGTCGCCCGAACAAACCGTGCGCGACTCACCGCTGTCGATGTCCCAAACCTGCACGTCGCCACCCGCGTTGGCAATCACAACTCGTTTCGAGTCGCCGAGGAATCGCAACGCGGCTGCACGCAACGGCGTTCGGGATTCCAGGGACTTCTCCACGGGACTGTTCGCCGGAGCGGACAACTCCCAGACGCGCAGTCCGCCGTTCTCTTCGACACCCACCAACCGGTTTCCATCGGGACTGATGGCCAGCGCACTGATCGCTTTCGGAGCTTTGGCGGCAGGGAGTTCTTTGTCCCGACGTCCCGATTCGATCTCCCACAGAACGACTTCCCCTTTGCGGTTCGAGGTTGCCAGCCATTGGCCGTCCGGGCTGATCGTCAACGTCGCGGCGAATCGTTCATCGAGTTCCACCGTGGCTCGTTTCTGTCCGGATTCCAAATCCCAAATCACGGCGATCAAGTCTTTGCCGAGCGTGACCGCGAACTTTCCATCCGGCGTGACGCAAGCGTTCACAATCGGCTGCTTGTGTTCTTTCCAGCCGGTTGTCAGATCGGGAATTCCAGAGAGCTTCCACGGGACAACCGCCTCGCCGGACATCAGCACCACGCCCTCTTTCGCGCGGAACAGCGGAGTCCGTAGATTCTCTAATCCGACTTGTTCGCTGACACGCTGTCCGTTGACGTCCCAAACTTCGAGCATTCCCAGAGTCCGCTCAGCAACCAACGTCCCGCCGTCCGCGCTAAGCGTCAGTGCCTGCACGTTGCCGCGCACCAGAATCTTGTTGGGGCCACCGATCGTGGTCTTGATGATGAAGCCCACCAGCAAACTGGCGACTAAAACTCCGGCCACCGCGCGACGGGCCGCATTGGATTGCGGCAGCACGAAGTACACCCATTTTGGAATCAGCCGGCCCAACCGATCGCGCGTTCGCACTCGGCGGACGATTTCTTTGACCGCCTTGTCCTCGATCGCCCCGCCCTGCTCTTCGATGACTTTCGACGCTCCGCTGCGGACCATCGGGTCCGAATCTTCCAGCATCACCGCCAGAGCCTTCAGCGTCTTCGTGTCTTTGAACTTTGCGATGGCGTTAATCGCGTGATATCGCACTTCGGGAGCACCATCTTTGAGCATCGCCATCAAGGCGGGCAGCGTGCTCCGCTCCTGAATCGCGCCCAAGGCGATGACCGCCTGACAACGAATCGAGAATTCCTCACGCAATGCCTCTTCGAGAAACGGACACGCCTCGCGAGCCTTCAGCTCTCCTAGCGATCGCGCAGCGGTTGCGCGGACTTCACGCGAGGCATCCTGACGCAGCACTTCACCAATCACCGGCACCAGCGAGGAGTCTCCCGCATGTCCCAGCGTTTCCACCACTCGGCGACGCAACGCCGGCTGCGGAGCCTGCAACAACGAGGTCAGTGCCGGGATGGCTGACGGCGAACGCAGCTTTTTCAACGCTAGCACCGTCTTGAACATCACTCCCTCATGTTGTGATTGCAGCAAAGGCAACAACCCCGGAACCGCCGACGCCTCACCGAGTTTGCCAACCGTTTCGACGACCGCCTCCACGAACGGGGCATCCATCGCGACCAGCAGATCCCAGCCTTGCAGCACCTTCATCAATTCGGGGACAGCTTTCGCTTCACCCAACTCACCCAACGCGACTGCGGCGTAACGACGGACATCGGCATCCTCGTCTTGCAGAGCATTCAGCAACGGCCGAAAGGCACGCTGGTCAAAAAGCCGAACCAAACCAGAGGCCGCGTTGGCTCGAACCGCCACGCAAGGGTCTTGCAACATCTGCAGCAGTTGCGGCACGGAACTCGGATCACCGATGAGAGCCAACGCCTCGGTGACATGCGCTTTGAGCAAG
>CAZILR010000109.1:0-2542 GCA_964539995.1 uncultured Planctomyces sp. | reverse complement strand
TTCGAGACGTGGCTCAGACACGCGGCCAGTGACGGAACTGCTTGCTTGTCGCCAATCCGACCGAGCACCACGATGGCATCCAACATCAATCCCGCGTCGTTTGAATGCAGCAGACTCAACAACTCCTGCGTGACGCGCGGACCAAGCCGCACGAGCGTGTCGTTGGCCAACGGCTTCCACTGCGGACGTTCGATCCCATAACGCAGCAACGGTCGGACGACGCGGCGATCACCAATTTTCTTCAGCGCCGCAAATGCCGCTCGAATGACGTCCGCGTCTCGGTCCAACAGCGCTCGCAAGACGGTCGGAACTCCGGCGGGATCACCTAATTCCCCCAACGCCGTGACAGCCCCATCGCGAATCACCGACAGATTGTCCTGAGCATGTTCGACGAGAATTTCCAGAACTTGGCTGTCCTGGGACTGACCCAATTCCAGCAGCGACTGCCGCCGCGCGACGGTGTCGGCATCGCTGAGCACGTTGGCCGTTTCCAGTTGATTGCGAATCTTGCGCAACTTGCGAGACGACAATCTGCCTTGAGTTGCCAGGACCGCATCGGCCGGCACTGCCAACTTGGCTGCGGATTCAATGTCTTGCTTGAGTGCCTGATCGTCGGCGGGGCGGCTCGTCACGGTGGCTTCCGCGGATCGACGCGCGACGGACGAATCGGCCGACGCCGAACCCTGCGGTCGCTGCACCGACGAAGGACGTTCGATCGCCGGGCCGCTCTGACTGCTACTGCTTGCGGCGCTGTCCTGCGAGATGGGCACCAACACCGCCGCCGAGCACTTGGGACATTTCACCCGCTTGCCGCGTAGAGCGATGCTGACGCGAATCCCCGCACCGCACGCACACGTCACTCGCAGCTTGTCGCTGTTCGGTGGACGGGGAGTACCACGATCCATCGTGCCCGTAGCCGTCTCCGATTCGAGCGTCGGTGATGGTGCGTCCGCTTGCGCAGCCATCGGCGGAGCGGATGCGGTGCCCGCAGATCGCTTCAGCACCTGATTGCAGGCGTGGCACCGCGCCGCGTCTGGCAAAACTTCTGCGAGACACCGGGGACAGACGGCCGTCGTCGATGACATAGTCTCAGACCCTCAAACGTAGGGTGGGACAAGCTCGCTTCGAGCGCCGGCCCACCAGAATACCCGCGAGAACATTGGTGGGCCGGCGCGGCGAAGCGCCGCTGGTCCCACCCTACAGCGAGTCAGTCCGTCGAACCAAGAAAACGGCCAAGGGCGGCCGACCGGCGCTCATCGCGTCTGCCGTTCCGCCCTCAGCTCAACACAGGGGAACCACACTGGAAGCATCGTTTCCAATTACTCCTCGAACTTGCCCTTGCTGTAGGTGCCGAAGTCGAGCAACACACCACAGAAGACGTCGAACGAGTTGATCTCACAGATGTTGTCCGTGTAGCCGACTTCGTCTTTCAGGGTCTGTGCCGCGACGGTGGTGTCGATCGGGAAGCCAGGATTGAAGAACTTGTCACCATTGAGATCGGTGATGGCCTTCACACTGCCGTCCGCCATCAGCAGATTGCAGTTCCTGCCATGCACGGCGGCCCAGTCACGAGTGTCTTGCAGGTACAGGTTCGGAGCGGCGGCTGTCGCCGAAGCCCAAGTGGAGATGGTCGCCGTTGTGACCACGTCACCGATTTTCGGATACGCGACCGGAATCACGTCACTCACCAGGAAATAGTTGTTCTTCATCAAGCCAACGCGACTGGTCGAGGTCTTCCAGAAACCGGGACCGTCGTTGAAGGCTTCGCCAAGACGGTGACCGGCAACCAACTCGCCGCCGATCGTCGTGGAAAGAACCGCTTCGTTCACGTCGCCCGGAGCGGTATCACCCATCAGAGGGATGTTGTTGGCGGGAACCGAACCGCTATCCATCTGACGAATCGTCAGCGGACCACGAGTATTCATGAAGTCTTTCAGGCCATTCGTGTCGTCGATTTCGACGTTGTTGCCGGCCGTGCTGTTGCGAATCTTCACGCCACCACGCACCAGGAACCAACTCGCCGCGTAGTTACTGTTGAAGCCATCTTCTTCGAGAGCTTTCTGCATACGAGCCACTCGATCCGTACTACCCGCCGTCATATTGGCGAGGCCACCCACCAGTGGATTACTTCCGGCCGTAAAGGGTGCCCAGCACAACGGCCCCTTGTTCAAACGGTCTGGCGGAGTGACCGAGAAGTTCGACGTGTTGGTCAAACCAATCAGGTCGTTGAGCTTCTCCGTCCCGCGAACTTCGTTGGTCGGGCACATCATCTGACCCAGCTTGCCGGCGTTGACTTGCTTGAGGTCAGCGGCGTAGCCGTAGGTATCCGGGCAACCATCGCGTTTCCAATCGACCGCACCGGAACACAATCGCTTGGCGGCGTCTTTGTCGGCCCAGACATGCAGGCCGATACCGATTTGCTTGAGGTTGTTGCGGCACTGCGTGGTGCGGGCCGCTTCGCGAGCGGACTGCACGGCTGGCAGCAGCAACGCGATCAGAATGGCGATGATCGAGATCACCACCAGCAGCTCGATCAGCGTGA
>CAZILR010000108.1:0-11139 GCA_964539995.1 uncultured Planctomyces sp. | reverse complement strand
TTCACTTCGTTGCCGGCCAGGTCGATGATCGGCTTGCCGCTCTTGTCCTTGATCTGGTTGCCGCTGTTGCCGAAGTTGAAATACAGCTTGCCGTCCGGCCCGAAATGAAACGCATGAATGCCGTGATCGTGCTGCGTGCCGCTGATGCCGGTGAAGAACATCTCTTTGCGATCGGACTTCAAATCGCCGTCGTCGTCGTACAGGAAGAAGACGTTGTCATTCGCCGAGACGATGATCTTCGTCCCCTTGCCTGACGGCGTCGGCAGCACGCAAATTCCGTGGGCCGAATCGACGTCTTTGCCCTGATGGAAGACGGTCTGCTTGTCGCTGACGCCATCGCCGTCGGTGTCTTCGAGAATCAGGATGCGATCCCCTTCCTTCCGCTCGCCGTTGCGATGCCGATAGTTCACAACCTCGCAAACCCAGACTCGGCCGAGATGGTCGATGTCGATGCTCGTCGGATTCAGCATCGCCGGCTTCGAGTCCTCGCTGGCGAACAACGTCGCTTCGAGTCCGTCGGCAACGTCGAGTCCTTTCACCGCATCCTTCGAGTCGCGGCTGCCAATCCCGCTCTGCGGACTGCCGCCGTTGGATGCCACCAGAAACTTCGGATCGGGCTTGTCCGTGAAAACTAAGAACCGCACGGTCGAGCCGCAGCCCTGATTCGTTCCGTGATCGTCGAGTCCCGCTCGCCCCTTGAACTTCGCAAAGCCGTGTCCGTCCGGCAGAGCAAACTCAATCACCGAATTCGCATGCGTGCCGATGCCGTACTCGACCTTCTTGCCGTCCACGGAGATCGCGTCACCGCCGCAGTTTTTGTTGACGTTCACCTCGCCGAACCCGGTGCTCGCGGCCTTCCACTTCATTTCCGTGAGCTTCGACTCTTTGCCGTCTTTGCCGATCAAACGCGGTTCAGCCCAGTCCGCCCAATCGCAGCCGAAACCATCGCCGCCATCGGTGGCGACCAGGAACAGCGACTTCGCCCCGGAGATGTCGAGTTCGATCTCAACCGCGTGCCCCTTGGTTGAGGCCGACACGATTTTGCTGTCAAACTTCGGCTCGGCGGCCGAGACGCTCGACGCCAGCGAAACCAACGCGACCAGCGAAACGCTGCGGCACCACGAAAACCCGTTCAACCGTTTCATCGCCAACTTCTCCGTGAGAATCGGAATTTGTTCAAAAAGGAGGCTCCGCCAGGAGTTTCCGGGGCGGCAAGGCTCGGCATGGTATTCCGCAAAAGTCCGCCTCGCCAACCAGCCGCAAGCAATCCGATGGCCAGGATGACTGGCATCTGGCGGCGATTCGCGATATCTATCCCTCCCCGTTTTTGACATCCGCTACGGAAATTTGGCTCGAAGGATCTTGAGGCATGGCAACGAAGTCTGAAGAACTGGCAAACAAGGCTCGCGTGAAGCTCGCGCTGGCCAAGAAATACGAGAATCTGTGCCGCATCTCCGGCAGCAAGCCGGCGCGCGGAAAGTTCATCCGCCGCTCGAACCAACTCCGCCGCCAAGCGGTCGAGTTTCAACGAGCGGCAGACGCTGCCAAGGCGTAAGGTCGGAGTCCCGATTTCCAACCGAGTGTTACTGGAGGAATCCAGACAGCGGGACTCCAGCTTGGGCGATTAGCTCAGTTGGTAGAGCGCCATGTTTACACCGTGGATGTCGCGGGTTCGAGCCCCTCATCGCCCACCTTTTTCGCAAGAACCCTCGGAAATTCGAGGGTTCTTGCATTTGTAGTGCAGTGCGAGCCAGCGCGGACGTGAACTGCACCGCCTTGGCGAAGTCCACTTCGCGGATTTGCAGGTCGCGCTCGCGAGCGATGATCGTCCAGAGACGACACCGCTCGATCGAAGACGAGTGTGGCCGATCTGGCCGCAGTCGTAGGCGTCGTGGAAGTAGAAAGCCGTAGTGCGCACCAGCATCACAAGCACGAATCCATCGAGTCGCTGGCATCAACTCATCAGCAGCGGGAACGGATTCCCCTTTGTGAGCTGGAACGGGCGATTTTGTTGGTCGTGAAGTTCCTGATGCGGGTCGATGCCGAGCATGTGGTAGATCGTCGCCACGAAATCAGCAGGCCCGACCGGGTTCTCGGCAGGATACGCTCCTTGTTTGTCGGAGGCTCCGTAGGTTTGGCCTCCTCGAATCCCCGCACCAGCAAAGAGGACGTTGTAAAGTTCCGGCCAGTGTTCTCGGCCGCCGTTCTTGAGCGTGACCTTGGGTGAGCGGCCAAATTCGGAGGCGACGATCACCAGCGTCTCGGCCAACTCGCCAGTCTCGGCGAGGTCGGTCATCAGCGCGTAGAAGGCTCGGTCAAACGGCGGGATCAAGTCTTCTTTCAGCGCGGTGAAGTTGTTCCAGTGCGTGTCCCACGCGAAGCCGTTCTTGCCCTGAGTCCGTTGCCAATTGCATTGCACGAGTCGCGTTCCCGCTTGCAGCAAGCGTCGGCCGAGCAGCACCGATTGGCCAAACAGCGTCCGCCCGTAACGCTCGCGAGTCGCCGCATCGACGATCGACAAATCAACCGCGTGACGCACGGCATCCGAACTGACCACGTCGAGCGCTTTCGTCTGATTCTCCTTCAGCGACTGCGCGATCGCTCCGTCGCGCAGGTAATCGACTTGCTGATTGAGTTGATCGACGAGCCCAACTCGGCGGCGGATCACGGCGAGGTCTTCGTTCGGGACGAGTGGCAAGTGTTCCAGACGGAAATTGTCATCGTTCGGATTGCCACCGGTGAGCATCGGGTCGTACTTCGGGCCGAGCATTCCCGCGAACTGACCCGCTCGCCGGCCGCCCGCCACATCCATGCGATGCGGCACAATGATGAACGGGAACATCGGGCCTTTGCCCGGAGCGATCTTCGTCATGCACGAGCCGATGTGCGGCATGTCCTGCCGTGTCATCGAATTCACATCGGGGACCGAGCCGGGATACATCGCGCCGGTGAACATCCAATAGGAACCGCGGCCGTGATCGTTGTGCGTGTGATTCATCGAGCGAATCAACGCCATCTGGTTCATCAACTTCGCCGACAGCGGACAGTGCTCGCCGAAGCGGATCGACGGAACCGACGTTTCGATCGTGTCGAACTCGCCGCGAATCTCGGACGGCATGTCCGGTTTCGGATCGAACATGTCATGCTGCGGATGGCCTCCTGACAGATACAGCAGAATGCACCGCTTCGCCTTGCCGAAGCCGGGACCATGCGACTTCGCCGCCGATTCCGCCGACACGGATCGAGCCAGCAGATCGCTCAACGCGATGCCACTCATCGACAGCCCGCCCACGCGAATCATCTCGCGGCGAGTGAAGCCCTGCGCGTTCGGAAACTTCGGCCCCAGCAAACTCAGCATTCTGAATCTCCACGATCCAACCGACTGTTTTCGTCACGCCAGCGGATTACCATGCTCAGCCATCAGCCGCGGCCGATGGGTGTGGCACTCTACATGGATCGGCAGGACATGACAAATCCTGTCTCTTTGCTGGCAAGAATCTTCTCCAAATTCAGAAGTCAGGGCATGACCACCACTCGAAAGCAAATTGACCCACGTCCGATTTGCGGAAGCCTGTTGGTTTGGTTGTCGCTGGTCGGAGTCGCGATCGGGCAGGACGAGATCGACCCCGCTAAAAGCTTGGAACATGTCGGCAAAGCCGTGCGGGTCACATTCACGGTGGCCAGCATGGGACGATCGGGTGAGAACGTCGAGTTGGACTCACGCGAGTCGTGGAAAGAGCCGGATTGCCTGATGGTCCACCTCACTCCGGCAGTGCAAACGGCACTCAAGGAGAAGGGTACCAGCAATCTGGTGGAGCACTTCGCAAAAAAGAAGGTTGTCGTCACGGGCACTGTGCGAGAGATCAATCCAGGCGGCATGAAGCGAGCGTCGATTCTTGTTTCATCGTTGGAGAACATTCGGATCGTTGAAGTCTCCACATCCAAGCCCACCGCCGAGTCGAAGGTCATCGACATCGAGCCAACCCAGGGACTCGATCACATTGGCAAGACGGTTCGCGTGCGGATGTTTGTGACGTCTATTGGCACTGCCGGTGATGCGCAGGTTCTCAACTCGGCGAAGGACTGGAATGTGTCGGGCAACCTACAAGTGATTTTGCCTCCTGACCTCCTTGAGGCATATCGCAAAGAAGGCATTCAGAAACCGAACCTGCACTTCTGGAACAAAAACGTCGAAGTCACTGGCATCGTTCGCGAAACGTTTCCCGGCGGAATGAAAGTGCCCGCGATCAAGATTGAGTCGCGTGATGACCTGCGATTCGTTTTGGTTTCCGCACGGCAAGCCCCGGGGATCACCGACCTGCTCAACCGTCGAATCGACCTGCAATTGAAGAACGACCAGTTCCTCGTGGACGTGCTGGTCGCATCGATCGAAACTCGCGGCGATCCGGTCGGCATCCTCAATCTGAAAGTTCGCTCCGGGAAGGCCGCTCCGAAGGTTTACGCGGCGGCCAGCATTGAGGAAATCTATGTGGACGATCTTCCGCTCGATCTCACCTACGATCGCAAGTCACGCCTCTTGCTCGTGGATGACCAGCAGCGAACGGTTCGGCTCAAAGAATCGGAAGAGATCGAACGGCGAGTCCTCCAGCGTGGGGGCAAATTTTGGGAACACTTCTCCGAAGAAGAACTCAATGTTCGAGTTGCCAATGGCAAAGAGTTCCTGATCGCTGTTCAAAAGCAGCTTCCGCAGTGCCCGCTGAAGGTCGTCGAGACGAAGTATTACTTGCTGATCACCGACCTCGACCCCGCCTCGGCTCAGCAATATCTGAAGTACCTCGACTCGCTGTACGACGAAATGTGCCGAGCGTTCGCGATCCCGCTGGGCAAAAACCTCTGGGCCGGGAAGTGCATCGTCGCCACGTTTCAAAGACAGGCGGACTTTCTGCAATTTGAAAAGGAGTCGATGAAAAACAACACGAATCCTGAGAAAGCGCAGGGGCTTTGTCATGTTCAAACCGATGGGCAAGTCGTCATCTCCGCATGGAAGGGAGATTTGACGACACACTTTGCTTCCGCGTTGGTCCACGAGACATCGCATGGATTTGTCGCTCGGTATCGCTCAGACCTCAAAGCCCCCTCGTGGCTGAATGAGGGAATGGCCGACTGGATCGCGACCCGCATCGTCAAGAACGACAACGTCGCCGCTCGCCAAGCGAGGTCGGCACAACTGATTCAACAGCAACGAACCCTTGATGGTTTTTTCGAAGCCGCGCAGATTTCCGGCGACCAATATGGCGTGGCATCAAGCATCGTCGGCATCTTGCTCGAAATTGATCCGAATAAGTTCCGTCGCTACTTCGTGGGTATCAAAGAAGGACTCTCGGAAGAAGCTTCACTCCAACAAGCCTTCCAACTGACTCACAACGACCTCGCCCGACTGTATGGCCGACGGATCGGTGTTCCCAACCTCAAGCCGTGAGCAACAGGATTCGTAGAAGATGAATTTTGGAATTGTGTTGCCACGCAAACTACCAGACATTCGACAGCGATTGCTGTTGTCGATGTTCATTACACTTGGCTGGTCGAACTTGGCGTTTCCGCAGGCGTTCATCGAACAGCTTTCGCCGCCGGTCGTTCAACGAGGGACCGTGAATCGGGTCGAAGTCCTTGGCAGCGACGCGGGCGGCGCAATCGGGTTGTGGACTTCGCTGCCGGCGGATGTCTTTCGAGCGCAGCCGGTGAGTGACAACAGATCAAACGGAGCTGCGTTTGATGTCGAAGTAGCGAAGACGGCTCCGCTCGGTTTGTACGGCTTACGACTGGCGACTCGCAGCGGGCTGAGCAACGTGCATTTGTTTCTGGTCGACGAGTTGCCGGTGACGCAACGAGCGATCGGTTCGAACGACGTGATGTCCGTCAAACTTCCCGTGTGCATCACGGCGAACTGTCGGCCAGCGACCGTCGATCGCTATGCGATCACGGTTGAACAAAGGCAGAGAGTTGCCTTTGAGGTGGTCGGCAATCGGTTCGGCAAGGACTACGATCCGCTCGTGCGAGTGCTCAACGCCAAGGGAAAGTTAGTCGCTGAGTGCGACAACTCGGTCGGGCTGTTTTTCGATTGCCGGTTCGCTCACACGTTTGTCGAGGCGGGAAATTACACCGTCGAGGTTCGCGACTCGCGATTCGAAGGGCATCCGACGTGGCACTACGTTTTGCGAATGGGTGACTTCCCGGAGGCTCGCGTGTCGGTGCCGTCCGCGGTCCGGATTGGAGAGCCGACAACGCTCACGTTTCCGCAGATCGCGGGATTACAGTTGCCGGTTCGTTTTGCTGCGGATCGGCCGCTCGAAAGTTTATTTCACGAGGTGCGACTGTCGCCGAGCAGCCCAGCCACTTGGATTCCGCTCGCGATCACTGATCTTCCGACGGCCGTTGAAGTCGAACCGAACGACACGATCGAAACCGCGACCGTCGTTGCCGTGAAAGCTCCAGCGACGTTGAATGGCGTCCTCGGCAAGCCGGGAGATGTCGATTGGTTTGCGTTGGAGTTGGCCAAAGATCAGAAGCTCAACATTCAAGGCTTTGCGAAGACGATCGGTTCGGCGGCCGATTTAGAACTGGTGATGTTCGATGCCGATGGGCGCGAGGTGCGGCGCATTGATGACACCGAACTCGACGAAGCGAGTTTTTTGTTTAACGCGGGCAAAGCGGGGCTGTATCGCCTGCAAGTCCGCGACATCGCGCGCGACGGAGGCCCTGAGTTCGCCTACCGGATCGAAGTCCGATCCGGCGGGCCTCAGATCCAACTGCAATCGGAAGCGACGGAGTTCACGATCCCTCAAGGGACGTACCAGCCACTCGCGCTGAAAGTGACTCGCATCGAGTTCAAGGGAGAGATTCAACTCGAACTGCGCGGTGCTCCGCCTGGTGTGACATTGCAGCCGAACGTCATCCCCGCGGACGCTGTTGAATTCCTCGGCCAAATCATCGCCGCACCATCTGCTGCCGAAGGGCTTTTCACTCTGCAAGTTGTCGGCACCGCGACGGTCGAAGGTAGCACTGCTTTGCAAGCGGTTGCGAAGACGCGGCCAATGATTGATCGGCAACTGAAAAACGTGGACCTCATCCCATATGCCCTGCGCGAGGATCAACGTCACCTGCCGCCGTCACTGACCGAACGAATCGCGCTGATGATCACTCCGCCGCCGCCTTTCAATGTGGAATTGCCGGAGCAGCTTATCCGACTCACCCGCTATCAAACCGCCGAATTCCCGATTGTGACGACTCGCGCAGCGGGTTTCGCATCGCCGATCACATTCACAGTGACCGGCGGGCAGATCGGTTTGGAAAAGGAAGAGCGAAACCAAGTTTATGCCCGCTTCCAACCCGCCACGGCCGAACGGCTGACGACGTCGGGGACGTTCTTCAATCGCATCCTGACAAATCTGGCGAAGCATCGTGTCGATCTGACCGCCAGCGCAGACGTCAACGGGCATCGAGTGAATCTGACTCGCACGTTCACTCTCGACGTGCAGAGTGCCTTCAAGCCGACGTTTGAACCGGAACTGCCAACCACTGAACCGGGCGGCAAAGTCAAAGTGAAGCTGCTCGCCAACCGAGTCAACACGTTCGACGGCGACGTGACGATCACGCTCGGCCCGCAACCCGGATTCAAATTCCCGGAGACCGTACTCATCCCGAAGGGCCAGGAGGCTGTCGAGATCGAACTCGAAGCTGACCCGAAGCTCAACCCGGCCCGCTACAACCTCCGCCAACAAGTCGCCGGCTTCGTCGGCAAATACGAAGAGAGTTTCAACCTGCCGAACATCCCGATTGAAGTCAAAAAGCCAGCCGCAAAATAGGATCTGAGAATGGGTTTTCTGTCTCAAACTCTTGGTTTGATTTTCGTCGTTTCGCCGTTTTTGGCGGCCGATGCACCGCCACATCTGCGTGTCGAGCCAAGCACGGTGACGCTGCGTGGACATCGAGCCTCACAGCAGTTGTTGGTCAGTGAGGCGCAGCCTGCAAACTCGGTCGCGGACGTGACCAGCGAGGCGTCATTTGAGAGCGCGGCTCCTGCAATTGCCCTCGTCACTTCCACAGGTCGCGTCATTCCGCGAGGACAAGGGACGACGGAAGTTGTTGTGCAGCGGAAGGGAGAAGCGATTCGGATTCCGGTGACGGTCAGCGATTACTCGCGACCGGACCCGATTGATTTTCAGACGGATGTGATTGCGGCGCTCAGCAAGGCGGGGTGCAACCAAGGGGCGTGTCACGGTTCGCCCCAAGGGAAGAATGGGTTCCGGCTGAGCCTGCGCGGATTTGATCCCGATCTCGACTTGGCAACATTGACTCACGAAGAGTTCGGCCGGCGAGTGAATCCGAACGCACCGGATGACAGTTTGATTTTGAAGAAGGGACTCGCCGAGGTTCCGCATCAAGGAGGAGCACGCTTCAAGCGGACGAGTGCCGAGTACCAAATCCTGCGAGCTTGGATCGACGAAGGCTGCCACCCGTCGTTACTTCCGGCAGCAACCGCTACGGTGAAGCCGGCTCAGAACAACAAACAGGCCAAGCCAGCGCCGACGGCTCCGAAGGTCGTTCGCCTGGAAGTCTTCCCTGAATCTCGGCGACTTGCGGAGGATCATCCGACTCAACAACTGACCGCACGAGCGATTTTTGACAACGGTACATCGCGCGATGTCACCGATCTGGCAGTCTTTTCGACGAACGAGAAGGAAGCGGCCGAGGTCAGCCGCGACGGATTGGTCACGTTTCATCAAACGGCCGACGTTGTCTTCCTGGTTCGGTATCTCGACCGCATCACGGGCGTTCGGCTGTCGTATCTGAAGCGTGATCCGGATTTCGTTTTTCCGGCTGTGACTGAGAACAACGCCGTCGATCGGCACGTCTTCGCGAAACAACGCGACTTGCAGCTTAAGCCTGCCGAAATTGCTCGCGACGAAATTTTTCTACGACGAGCTTATCTCGACGTGATCGGTTCGTTGCCGACGGCTGAGGAGGCGAACAGGTTTCTCGACTCAACCGATCCGCAAAAGCGAACGAAGCTGATTGACGATCTCTTGGATCGTGACGAGTACGCGCAGTTCTGGGCGCTCAAGTGGGCCGACTTGATGCGCGGCAGCGATGTGACGATCAGCCGACGTGGCGTTCACAATTTCCACCGGTATCTCGTCGAACGCTTCCGCGAGGATCGGCCGTTTGACGAATTCGCTCGCGAGACACTGACGAGCCTCGGCAACACGCTGAACAAGCCGGGAGCGAATTTTCATCGGATCGCCCGCACGCCGGATGAGGCGGCCGAAGCGATGGCTCAGTTGTTTCTCGGCGTGCGGATCGGCTGCGCGAAGTGTCACAATCATCCGTTCGAGGCATTGACTCAAGACGACTATTACGGCCTCGCCGCGTTCTTCGCTCGCGTGAAGTTCAAGGGGAAGCAGTTCATGGTCGATGACGAGATCGTTTATCTCGACCGCAACAGCGAGGTGCGGCATCCGACCAAGAACGTCAACATGGCTCCTGTCGCATTCGGCATCGCAGCGTCTGATCTCGTTGGAAAAGACTCTATCGGGAAAGACCAGCCGCCAGCCGAACTGACTCCCGACGACGACCGCCGCGAACGGCTTGTGAACTGGCTGGCCAGTCCGACGAATCCGTACTTCGCCCGTTCGACCGCGAATCGCGTGTGGTACCACCTGTTCGGCCGAGGTATCGTCGAGCCAGTCGATGACTTCCGTGACACGAACCCGCCGTCGAATCCGGAACTGCTCGACGAACTCGCTGCCGAATTTGTGAAGAGCGGCTATCGCTTGAAGCCGGTCCTGCGGCTCGTTCTGAACTCGACGACATACCAACTCGATTCAAAACCACCCGCAAAGCAATCACGCTTCGCCGCGCAAGCCGAGCCATATTTCACACACACCGCCCCGCGCATGTTGACCGCCGAGCAACTGCTCGACGCCGCCAGCGCCGTGACCGGCATCCCGGAAGACTTCCCCGGCTACCCACGCGGCACGCGAGCCATCGAACTCGCCGAGGGAGCGATCGAGCATCCCTTCTTGCAGGCGTTCGCGAAGCCGGTGCGCGACGTCACCTGCGAGTGTGCTCGCGAAGACGACCCGTCGCTCGGTCAGGTGATCCACCTGCTCAACAACCGCGGCATCGTCGATCACATCAAGTCGAACCAAAGCCACGTCACCCGCTGGCTCGACGCTGGTCGGGGCAACGATGAAGTCGTCGATTTGATTTACTTGCAGACGCTGAGCCGCCGACCAACCTCGTCTGAACGAGAATTAGTCCGCGCTCATTTAGCCAAAGTTGCAGACCGAAAAGCCGGGTTCCACGACGTTCAACATGCGTTGGTCAATACGAACGAATTTCTGTTGCGTCACTGATGCGACGACACAGGTTGTCCGTGAATCAACACTTTTATCTCCTGCCGGCTTTTCAGTCTCGACCAGGACTTCACGACGCAGAAAATCCTCGCTGATTCGCCACGCAAGGTTCTCCACCTTCCGTCACAACTTCGTCACCTCGTTGATCGTCGGCTCGATGTGCTGTTGATCCGGATGATTGTCGTCATGGATGATCGGATAAATGATTCGACGTGTCGAACTCTGAGATTTGCCGGTGAGCTTCGCCGCTTCATTGACCGTGAAGAAGGTGGGCGTCGTGAAGGAGGGGGATTACAGATTCGTACTACCCCACGCGGTTCGCAAATTGTCGCGCGACAAGATCGAGGTTCGACCCTATGTTGGCGGGCTCACACAGTCGTTCGAGAGAAAGGCTGCATAGCTACGACAAGAGCGAGCAACTCGGCACTTTCAGTGTGATGAGTACTCGGCGGTCGTCGGGGAAGGCCGGCGGAATTTGACGCACCAGAGGCGGAAGTGGTCGAGGTACACATAGACCACCGGCGTCGTGTAGAGCGTCAGCAGTTGGCTGAAGATCAGTCCGCCGACGATGGCAATTCCGAGCGGGCGACGGAGTTCCGCTCCGTCGCCCATACCGAGGGCAAGTGGCAGGCCGCCCAACAGTGCGGCCATCGTGGTCATGGTGATCGGGCGGAAACGGAGAATGCAGGCTTCGAAGATCGCCGCTTCGGGGGACTTGCCGTGTTTGCGTTCGGCTTCGAGTGCGAAGTCGATCATCATGATC
>CAZILR010000107.1:0-11151 GCA_964539995.1 uncultured Planctomyces sp. | reverse complement strand
GTCGCGTATCGACGACGTACAGCATCGTGTCGGCCTGCAACTCGTTGACGCGATACCGAATCGTCGCGAGATCGCTGGTCGCGTAGGTGAAGGCCCCGTCCCGCTTGCGAATGATGAACGGAGCCGCGTTGCCGGGGATGAAAACGCAGATCGCTCCATCGCTCTCGCTCGCCAAGCCCTCTGCCTGAAACTCGGCGACGACGTCGGCCAGCATCGGGTTGTAGAAACTCTCGCCGCAGGTCATATCGAACCGGATGTCGAGCCGGTCGTAAATCCCCTGAATCGCCGCGAGACACTGCGGCACGAATTGATTCCACAGCCGCGTATTTTCTTCGTCACCCGCGTGCAGCTTCGCCGTTTCGAGCCTCGCGAGTTCTGCGATCTGCGGATGTGCATCGGCCAGTGTCTTCAGCGACGGTGAAGACTCGATCGACTCGATTTGCTTTTTGAGCGACGCGACTTGCTCACGAACTTCGGCGAGATCGGATCGCAGCTTCTTCAACGCTTTCTCGGCGTTCTTATCGTTTGCTGGCTTGTTGGCTTCTGCGGCGGAGAGTTCCGATTGAAGCTGAGCGGCTCGTGTCTCGGCCTTCGGTAGTTCGGCCTTCGCGTCGTGATATCCGGAGAGTTGACTGACGAGCCGGTACTGCCGAGCGAGTTCCGTGACCGGAGCCGAGTCGAACGCCGCTCGGTCGAGGAAATTCTTGTAGCCGAACAGGATCATCCCGAACTGCGTCCCCCAGTCGCCGATGTGGTTGTCGCCCTGGACGTGATGGCCGAGAAACTTGGCGACTCGGTACAGCGCGTTGCCGAGCACCGTGCTCCGCAGGTGCCCGACGTGCATCGGCTTCGCGACGTTCGGAGCCGAGTAATCAATCACGATTCGCTTCGGCTTTGCGGCTGGCTCCACTCCGAGCCGAGTGTCGCTGACATTGCGATTCGTTTGCTCGGCGAGCCACTCGTCCTTCAACCGAATGTTGATGAAGCCCGGCCCGGCGACTTCGAGCGGCTGGCACAGGTCGGCCACGTCGAGCTTGCCGACCACTTCTGCCGCCAACTCGCGCGGATTCTTGCCAAGTTGCTTCGCCAATGGCATCGCGAAGTTGGCCTGGAAGTCACCGAACTTCGCATCCTGAGTCGGCTTGACCATCGCCGCGAACGGCGCGGGATCGGGCGTGTAATCCGAAAGAACCAGAGCGAATCGAGAGCGAAGCTGTCCGAGTGCGTTCATGCGAGCGTTGAATTCCCTGAATTTACGAGCTGACGATCAGTCCAATCAAAAGACAAAATCTGTCGAGCCAGTTTGTGGTTCCAGCCTGATTCCTTGGCGAGTTCAATCCAATTCCGGATTCGGCGAGGCGTCACGGGTTCAAGTGCGAACTTGTCGGCAAGCTGTTCCGTTGGCGTGGAAACAATCTCTTGGAGGTTGTCCCAATAGTCGTCGAAACGTACTCGCACTTCAAAAGAGTTGTTCTTGCTTCCGTAGCTTGCTGACCAAACTTTGACCCTCAGCCAGTGCCGGTCAATTTGAATGACTCGCCACAGAAACTGGTCGTGATCAACCGTAAGCCGTCGAAGTTCTCCTTTGCTGTAACGCATGTCTGCTCCGAATTGACCGGCATCCGTCACCGCGTTTTGAATTCGCGTTTCGCGCCGTCCGCGCCGATCTGGACGGTGTAGCTTTCACCGCCGGGAGCGACGGAGGCTTTCACGAAGATGCCTTGGCACGACGCGGTGTCATCGACGTTGTTGGCGATGAATTCGACCGGCGTTTGTTCGTCGGCCTTGAGTTTCACGTTGCGGTGCAGTTGATAAACCGCTTGCAGCGACTTGATTTGGCGGAGGGTCGCGTTCGTGTTTGGATCGCAGCCTTTCGTCGGGCCGTTGCACATCACGCAGACGCGCGGATCGATCGCCAGCACGAGGGCCGGATGGTTGCTGACTCCCAAGCCGTGGTGCGTGACCATGAACAGCTCGACTTTGCCGAGCGGATTGTTGGGGGTCATCAGCTTGGCTTCGATCTGGTGTGTGAGATCGCCGCAGCACAGGAATGAAAACTTGCCGAACTTGGTCAGAAAGCTGACGCTCGCTGCGTTGTCGGTCGGGTCAACCTCCGGCGGTTTGAAGTCCTTCGCGAACGGGTTCGGCTCGCCGACGTTCGGGATCACTTCGCGGCTGGCGGTGACGATCTTCAGCGACAGCGGAGTCTTGCCGTCGGCTTTCAGCGGCAGCATGTCGCCGGCTTTGACGGTCTTGGATTTGTTTTGCGAGGCGGCGCGGTAATCGACCATCCGCTTCTCGAAGTTCTTGTCCTCGGCCAGAGTCTCCGGAATGCCGCGATCCCAGAAGTTGTTGATTTTGATCTGCGAGGCCAGCGCGGCGTGGTTGCCGTAGTGGTCCAGATGCCAATGGCTCACGGCCGCGTGATCGAGATGATCCTGCTTCGCGACGTCGCGCAGTACTTTCAGGATGCGGTCGCGATCGCGTCCACCGTTGTCCGGGTAGCCGGAGTCGATGAGCAGTGATTCGCCGGCCGGAGTGATCATCAACGTCGCGGCCCCACCTTCGACGTCGATGAAGTAAATGTCGAGCCGCCCGTCACGCTGATCGGCGAACACGGTTCGGTTCGCACAGATCGCCAATACACACAACCCGCAAATGACCAGCAATCGCTTCATGGGATGATCCTCTCGTTGCACAACCTCAGTGGATACGGAAACTCCAAACGTGGCGGCAAGCTGCCAGCTTGCCCGCCGAATTGCCACAAGCTGGCAGCTTGTGGCTACGGTTCCTTGTCCGACTCTTCGCGCCCATCGATATGGCTTTGGAAACTGAAGGGCACCAAGAGGGACGCAGGATATCAGCCGTTCGCGGGAGTTGCAGCGGGTGGAGTAGTCGCCAGCGAGGATGGACCGGAAGTGGGCGGCGATGAGGCGGCGGTATTCGGAGTCAGCTCAGGTTCCGGAGGAGTCTTCGCGAAGCGTTCTTTGGAGAACTCGCTCAGTTCCGTGTTGAAGATTTTGATGAGCGCGTGCAGGCAGCAGGCGACGACTGGCCCGACGAAGATGCCCCACAGACCCATGACCTGCATTCCGCCAAAGACGCTGACGAATGCCAATAACGGATGCAGGCTGGTGTCGTTTTGCAGGACGTAGGCTTTGATGACGTTGTCCATCATGCCGATCACGGCGATGCCAACGACCGCCAGAAAAATGGCCGAGCCATACGACGGGTTCTGCCCCATGCAGAGCCAAATCGCGCACGGCCCCCAAACCATCCATGTCCCGGCGACCGGGATCAGCGACGCGAACGTGGCGACGACGAACAACAAAAAGAAACTCTGGAATCCGACGACGTACAGCGCCAACGCCGTCGCCGCCCCTTGAGCGATCGCCGAGAGCATCGTTGCGGAAACGACCGCCTGCATCACGCTGTTGAATTCGCGGATGAGTTGCCGCTGGTAGTCGATCTGCACCGGAATCAGCATCTCGGTCGCGGCCATCAGCTTCGAGCCATCGCAGAGAAAATAGTAGAACGCGATCAGAAACATCCCGAATGCGACGAAGGCTCCGGCGAGCGCCGCGACGGCGTGAACGGTCGCGTTCGACAATCCGCCTCCTCCGGTCGCCGCCCACGAAAGGGTTCGTTTGCCGAACTCTTTGAGCCAATCCCCCGCGTTGTCCGAAGCGGCCTGCACTTCGGCTTCGATGGATTGCAGGATCGCATCCCGCTCGGCCATCGCCGCCGCACGTTCCTCGTCCGTCGCCGAGGCGTCCGGCAGCGGTTTGACGTTGTTGAGCAGCACCGTGGCCCACTCGCGTCGCTGATCCTTGGAACCGTCCGCATCGGACGACGCGCTCGTGCGAACCTGCTCGACGAACTTTTTCGCCGACAGCACCATCTCGTCCTTGTGCGCATCGACGAATTGAATCAACTGACGCGCGGCCGAGAGAACTCCGACCGTCATCGGGATGAACAGCGTCAGGCAGACAACCGTGATCGTGACCGCCGCGGCCAGGCTGTCCCGGTTGCGAAACTTCTTTTGAAAGTAGGCATACAGCGGCTGACACCAAACCGACGTGACCGCCGCCAGAAACAGCGGCAACAGGAACGGAGCCACGATCTGGTAGAAGGTGATTCCCAAAAAGATGATCAGAGTCGTTAAGATCGCCAGCGACACGATCCGGGGCATGGACGTCATGGAGGTGTCTTTCCGAAGTGTTGAACTCACCGCGAGGAAGGGCGAGCATGGCCAGACGCTACATCATCTCATTGACGGGGGCAAACCGGGTCGGAGTCCTGGCCGCCGTGACGACGGCGCTCGACGAATTGCGAGGCAATTTGTGGGAAGCCAGCATCTCGGTGATGCAGCCGTTT
The DNA here is from genome assembly GCA_964539995.1 of uncultured Planctomyces sp. Taxonomy (GTDB): domain Bacteria; phylum Planctomycetota; class Planctomycetia; order Planctomycetales; family Planctomycetaceae; genus SXKJ01. The sequence goes on along the minus strand of CAZILR010000107.1, from coordinate 6,774 downwards.
TGCTCGATCCTGCTGACCGCCGACTTTCCGGATGATCGTTCCGAGAGCGTCATTTCCGACCACATTCGCGATCTCTGCCGCCCTTACGCGGTGGAAGTTCGCGTGAGTGAGCCGGCCGCCGAATCGGGCATCTTGATGCCGCCGTCGAACAAATATGTGCTGACCGTGACCGGCTCCGACAAGCCGGGCATGTTGCGAAACCTTTCGACCAAGCTCGCCGAGCTGGGCGTCGATATTCGCAATCTCTACGCCGAGCGTTGCGAAAACAAAAAGACCTTCTCGCTGGAATTCGAGATCGCGATTCCGATGTCGCTCAACCTCGAGCGCGTCAGCGAGCAAATCACCACGCGCTGTCAGGAACTTGGCTTGCAACTGACACTGGAGCCGTTCGCCGATTTCGTCGCCCGCTGCGGCGGCAACCTGCGCGACTCGGTGCGTGCGACGACTCGCGTCTAACTCTGGCCGTCAAGTTACGCGGCGAGACGCTCCGAAGTCGTCTCGCCGGAGAGCGTTGCCAGTTCGTCCGCGATGACACTGTTCAGCGTCGCTTCGAGATCGGCCAGAATGTCGGCCACCATGCGACCGTCAAGCAAGCGGTGATCGTAGGCCAGCGTGACTCGCGAGCGGCCACGCTCATCGAAGGGGCCAAACGACAGGCCGCTGGTCAGGAAGCCGGGAGGATGCGAAATCTCCGCACCGCGCGAGCCGACCGTTGTGAGAAAGAAAGTACCGCAACGCTGCACTCGCGTTCGGCCGGAGACGTTCAACGTCCACCACCAGGCGATGCGCCGAATCCACGAGGGGAACGCGCTGAGTCGCCATTGCCGCTCGAAGATCACCTCCACCGGCTCCGTTTGGCAACGGCCGAGATACGACTGCAACCGATCCAGTGGAAGTTCATCCGAGCGTGGAAACCGCGACCAGAACAGCCACGGTTCACCATCGACCTCGCGGTGCGTGACGATGGTCGCCGTGCTGTGCGGATGCTGATACAGATGCGGCCAAGGCCAGGGCATGTAGATTTGCCGCAGCGGCGGATACTTCGCGGCCACGATCGCGAACGCCTTGATGAACAGGATCGACCACGAAATCTTTTGAGCCGCTCGTTCTCGCGCGGCGGCGACGACGGTCAAATCCATGAGCCGATCGTGCGGAGTCGTCGGCACTTGTCGATTCAGCCGCAGCAGGTCGATCACGAGTCGTCGGCTGCGCGGAATAGCGAGTCGTCGAGGACGCTCTGGTGTCGATGAACGAGACATGTGGGGCGACTCCTTTCGCCAAATCAGAATTCTTTCGAAAACGGTATCACGGCGGAGCAAATGGCGCAAAGAGCAGCTCTCGGCCCAATGCCGTCGTTGCCGAAAGTTTCCAGCGATGTGTGGTTTTCCTGCGAAGGTCATGGTGGACTCAGTGGCGATCCGATTTAGAATCAGCCGCCTTTGATTCGTCGCTCGGACACTTCCACCGAGGAAACACGATGTTTGGAACTCACTGCCACGGATCGCTCCATTCGCAACATGCGTTCGGGAATTTTCAGGGACGGACCCGCGAAGGTCTGACGCTGACCAACCGCCGAGGCATGTTGAAGGCGGGCTTGGCGGGCGTCGCCGGCTTGAGCCTGCCCGATTTGTTGAAGGCTCAGGCGAACGCTGGCAGCGGAACGAAGACCGGCAAGAGCGTCATCCTGCTGTGGATGGCGGGCGGGCCGAGCCACATCGACACCTGGGATCCGAAGCCCGATCGGCCGTACATCAATCGCGGGCCGTTCGGAGTCACGCAAACGAAGCTGCCCGGCACGATCATCTGCGAGCATCTGCCGAAGCAAGCGGCGATGCTCGACAAGTTCACGATCATTCGGTCGGTCGATTGCAAGCACTCGAACCACGAACCGAATATGGTCATGCAGACGGCGAACCTCGCCAACGAGCCGCGCGTCAACAAAGAGGCCGAGAAATACCCGGCCCTCGCGTCGGTCGTCGCGAAGCATCACGGTTCCAATCATCCGTCGATGCCGCCGTACGTCGCGTTCATGCGATCGCGGTCGCATCTGGCCTTCGCGGGATATCTCGGCAAGCAGTACGACCCGTTCCTCGCCAGTCAGGCAACACGGCTGCCGGTCTACGATTTGGTCGGCAAGGACACCGGGCAGATGTCGCAAGCGGGAGCGTTCCAGTTGCCGTTGGGCCTGTCGTTGGATCGGCTTTCTGACCGGCGTTCGCTGGTCGGCTCATTCGATCGACTGCGACAGGACATCGACCAAGGCGGCTCGCTGGCCGCGATGGATTCGTACCAGCAGCAAGCGGTCGAGATGGTGCTCGGCCGGCGAGCACAATCGGCGTTCGACATCGAGCGGGAACCGGCCGAGACTCGCGAACGATTTGGCAAGCACCTGTGGTGTCAGCAAGCGCTGATTGCTCGGCGGTTGGTCGAAGCGGGAGTTGCGTTCGTGACGCTCGACCTGAGCTACCACACCGCGTCTGGAACTTGGGACACGCACGGCGACAACATCCCGCCTTACGGCGGCATCAAGAATGGACTCGGCCCGCTGCTGCCGCTGTTCGATCACCTCATCACGACGTTGGTCAGCGATTTGTCCGAACGCGGTCTGCTCGACAACACGCTGGTCATCGCGATGGGCGAGTTCGGCCGTACTCCGCAGATGGGAACTCAGGACAGCACCGACGGCCGCAATCACTGGCCGAACATCATGTCGATGTGCCTCGCGGGCGGTGGCTATCGCCACGGACAAGTCATCGGCGCAAGCGAACCGGACGGCGGCATCATCCGCGAGCGTCCCGTCACCCCGGGCGATCTCGCGGCGACGATCTTCCATCACTTCGGCGTCCCGCTCGACGTGCAATATCTCGACAATCGAGGCCGCCCGATTTTCGTCCTGGCGAACGGTGGACAGCCGCTGCGCGAACTGGCATGAAGAACTCATGTATCGTCTTTTGACAATCCGTCCCCCTGGCAGGCGCGGTCAAATTCTCGATACGCAACGAGTGGCTCGTCCTCGCAACTTCGTCCGTTATTCGATGAACCGGAAGATTTTCGAGAAAATGTCATCAATGATTGGTCCCGCGATATCGGTGCCGTCGTTGTTGTCGAAACCGCGAAAAGTATTCTTTGGCGGAAGCGGCCGGTTCGGATCAAACGCGACGGCAAGTGTGTCAACATCTTGGCTACCCGAACCACCATCGATCACGACATTTTGTCCCAAGTGAGTAAGTCCCTGAAATACCAACGTATCATTCCCACTTTGCAATCTGATAAGAATTCTGCGGTTGATTTCGGAGAAGTCACCCCCGATCACGACACGGTCATTCCCCGAACCTGTATCCAGGCTAGCTCCACGGCGAATCGTTGTGTTGGTCATCAAAAGATCGTCGTTACTGGCCCCGGTAAAAATGCTGGCGCTGCCGGAAATCGAGACATGGTTCAGGCTGACGGTATCGTTACCACTCCCAGTTTCGATTTGCAGATTGCCGACGGTGCTAAAGATTTGAAGGCTAACGATGTCGTCACCTGAGCCACCAACGATCTTCGTATTTCCGATCACTGAGATTGGCTCGGTTCTCGATGATTCCTGGCCGTAATCGGCTGGTGCTCCTGCAAACTTCCAGAATCCATCCGCAAGGAAGTAGTCGCTCTCTGTGCCGAGATCGACTTTCATTTCGTTATTGACGGTCAGCGAAGGAAGGGAGTTAACGGTTGGCCCAGAAATAAATAACTCGATTGTGGCTTGATCGAACCCCGCCCCCATTTCGATCTTCAAATTACGACCGATGACTGCGTGAACAAAGCCGTCTGATAACGTATCACCAACGTGCAAGGCTAAAGTGTCGGCCCCACCTTTGAGGTTGATGACGAGATCGCGGAGCACGGTGGGACTATTACTCAACTGCACAGCGCTGCCGTCCATCGTCAAACTCGCACCGAGCTTGATGTTCGTACCATCGAATCCACGAACAAAGATGCCATTCGGCTGCAGATCGACCTCGATGGAATTCGCGCTATTGTCACCGATGAGTTTGATGTCCCCGTCCACCACATTGACAGTGACCGTCCCTGCGGGGAGTGCGCGGGGTTCGAGAGATTGGATTTCCACAATCAACGAACTCGTGCGGCGACCTCTCCGCCTCGGCGATGACCGAAGAAAATGTTTTCGCATAGATGACGCTCTCCAGAGAAGCGGCCTCAAGATCACTCTTGAGGCCGCTGGCGATCCAGGAGCTTGTCGAGCTTACACGTCCTCGACTCCGAAAATTTCGTCGAAGACGTCATCGAGTATGTCAAACGCCAGTTCTGGGGAATTGAAGGCTTCAAAGCCAATGACCAATGCTTGCGCGGCCAGATCGGATTCCGGGTCGGCCGCCAGAGTGTCCACCTCATCCACTCCACTTCCGCCACTCAGGACCACCAGGGCGTCCTCGCCAACGGAAAGCTCACCAGCGGCTGCCAGCGTGTCGTTCCCTTGCTGCAACAGAACGATCGCCGTCCCCTGTGAATGGGTGTTAAAAGTGCCGACGCGGTCATTGCCACTGCCGGTCGTAATGGAGCTGCTCCCCTCCACCAACACGAACGCGATGCCGACATCGTCGTCGCCGCTTCCGGTGGAGATGACGGCGTTCCCGCCGATCCGCGTGTTCTCAATGCCAACCGTGTCGTCGCCATGACCGGTTTCAATTTGCACGTTTCCGCCGGTGCTGAAGAAATCGACACCCACGATGTCGTCTCCGGTTCCGCTGTTGATCTTCACCGTTTTGTTGACATGGAACGGAGCTGTTTCGGATTCCTCATGATTATCCGGCAGGTCTTCCTCCTCGAAGAGGTCATTACTGGTGAGCAGCAAATAGTCGCTGTCGTCTCCCAGCTTGATGTCCAATTCATTCCCCACGGTCAGCGAACCATCCTCCATGAAGATCTCGACGAAGTCAGTGCCACGTCCCGTATCAATCTTGAGGTTGCGGCCGATCACGGCCGACGTTTCCTGAGTGACGATCGACACTCCGTCATTGCCATCTTTCAGATTGATGACCATGTCGGTCGTGACTCGAGGGGCGGGGGCGAGTTTGAGTGGCGAGCCATCCGTGATGGTTCGCACGCCGAACTTGACGTTGGTGCCATCCAAGCCACGCACGAAAATTCCACTCGACGTGAGATCGACCTCGATGAAGTTGGCGAACCTGTCTCCATTGAGCGTGATGTTGCCGCCAGAAATGTTGGCGACGACCGTTCCCGCTGGAAGGGTGCGTGGTTCGAGTGATTGGACCTGCGCGCTCAGCGAACTCAGAGAACGGTGTGATGATTTGCGAGAATGTTTCTTCATGGTTGCTCCTCGTGGTAAGCAGGTGAACTGGACGTTGGCCTCAACGGGTTTTCCCGGCAACGGAACATCTAAACCAGTCGGACTCGACCTGTAAACGACTTACTTGACCGAATTTCAGAAACGATTTTATCACTCCAGGTTTCCGGTCGTCGGTGTTCAAGGTTCTGAACAAATTGAACAGCGGCCTTCACGCGGCTTCGCAACTTTCCGACAAAATTGGAGAACTCTCGTCGATGACGCGCCGTCGGCCAGGTAAGTCGTCGTGATACCACTCCGCGAGCACCGCGTCCCATTCGGCCAAACTACTGACGACGACGAACGCTTCACGCAGTTCCTCGAAGCGCGGATGCAGCTCCGAGTACTTGATGCCGAACTTGCGAAGCATGATCGCGGCGCGCTTCTCGTCGTAGACTTCCATCGCGAGTCGGAAGTGCTCGCGCAAGGCGTCTCGCTGTTCGTGTAGCGATGGCGGGTCGGGGAGCGGCAAACCAGCGGCGAGCGCACGGGCTTCGCGAAAGATCCACGGGTTGCCGATCGCTCCGCGAGCGGCCGTCACTCCATTGACGCCCGTCTGTTGAATCATGTCGAGACACGCCTGAGCCGTGAACAAGTCGCCGCTGCCGAGCACCACTCGGTCCCCCGCATGCTGCTTGATCTCGCGGAGGATGTCCCAATTGCTCGGCCCGTTGTATCGCTGCTCGACCGTCCGGCCGTGAACGGTGATCGCCGCCGCGCCCCGCTCGTACGCGCCGTCGAAGATCTTGTAAAATTTGTCACGGCTTTCGGACTCGTCGTTGAGCGCTCGCCGCATCTTGAGCGTGACGGGAACGTGAGGCGGCACCGCGTCGCGCACGCGGCTGACGATTTCGAGCGCGGTCTCCGGTTGGCTGAGCAAGAAGCCGCCTCGGCAACGGCCCAGCACTTTCTTCACCGGGCAACCGAAATTGATGTCAATCACGTCGAAGCCCGCTTCGACGAGCTTCAACGCCGCCGGGCCGAAGTCTTCCGGAACAGCGCCCATCAATTGTCCGCCGACGGGATGCTCTTCATCGCTGACCTTCAAAAATCGCCGAGTGCGATGGCGGTCCTTCAACTCGATCAAGAACTTGTCGAGCAACACTTCGCAAAGCGTGTACGACGCTCCGAACCGCTTGGCGATGACGCGCATCGGCCAATCGCTGTATCCGCTGAGCGCCGCTTGGACGACCGGGAAGTCGAGCTCAATCGGGCCGAGTCGCAGTCGAGGAAGAGGTGTCATGACTTTCTTTCGAGCGTCGGCGAACCAGGTATTTGGCGAACGCCCACAATCCGGCAAATCGAAATTCCGAATCGACGTAGTGTTCGATGACGTAAAACGCGAAATAGTAGCAGCGAGCAAAACACCACACCGCCACGGTCAACAAAAACGCGACTTTGAGCGTCGGCTGCTCCGCCAACAACAACGC
>CAZILR010000106.1:3978-11176 GCA_964539995.1 uncultured Planctomyces sp. | reverse complement strand
GTCACTTGGAATCCAAGCTGAACGCGCCGTCCCAATCGCCGGGAAGCTTGTTGTTGTGCTTCGCCATGTGTGCGAGCAGGAACAGCTTCGGACCATCATCGTCGGGGACCGCTTCGAGCCGTTCCAAACCTTCGTTCCAGCGGCCGGCGATGATCGCTTCCAGAGCGGCTTCGTAATTCAGCCGCACCGTTTCCGTGACTTTGTCACCTTCAGTCTCCGGCGGCAGCAACTCGTGGATCAGCAGTGGCGTATCCATGCCTTTGGGTCTCACGCGAGCCAAGCGTCGGCAGCGGCCTTGTTCCGGCGGCATCAAGCGACGCACGAATCCCGCCGTCGTATCGTCGATGCACACGCCGACTCCGAATTGCCGCGTCATCCCTTCGATGCGCGAACCTTGATTCACGACCGGGCCGAACACGCCAATCTTGGCTTGCTGAGAAGTCCCAATCTGTCCGGCGATTGCTCGGCCGTGAGCGATCCCCACGCCGCAGGAGAATCCTTCCAGCAGACCGCGCTCTTCAGACGGCAGGTTGAAGACTTGCATGATCGCCAGAGCCGCATGGCAGGCGGACATCGGACCATCCGGCAAGGCGGCCGGCCAGCCCCAAAAACCAAGCGCGGCGTCTCCTTGAAAATCGGCGATCGAACCGTCAAAGGCGAGAATGCCACCGGTCATCGCGGAGAGCGCGGCCTTCACGCATTCCAGCAGCTTGTGCAAGTCGTCCTTCAATTGCTCCGACTTCCGCGAGAACCCGCGCACGTCGCAGAACAGCACAGTGATGTCCCGTTCGGACGGGACCAGAATGTCAGCGGCTCCACCCTTCTTGGTGAGGTTCGCCATCACCTTGGGCGAGAAGAACGCTGAGAGCTGCGTCGTCTGCTCTTGCAACGTGCGAACCGTATGGATCGAGCCAATGAGCTGCGCGACCAGTTGCGTAAATCGCAAGTCCCCTTTGAGCGCGTCTTCCGTGACGAAGTCATTGCCGTCACGTCCTCCCAATCCAGAGACGTACAAGCACCAACCCACGCAGGACTCGGCGGTGATCGGGGAACAAAACGCCCAACCCAGTGAGCTGGCCATCGTGAACTGGCTGCCGCCTGCTTCGCCGACGATGTGCATCACACTTTCGCCACGGCGCAGAGACTTGCGGAGCAATCGCCGGCTGGGCATGAAGCGGCCATCGAAATCATCTCGCGTCTGAACGCGCATCACTTTCGGCTTGGGGATCGCCGCGTCGGGTTCGTCGCGACGCCGCATTTCGTGGACGTCGGATTCCTCGAACATCGCGACCGCGACCGCGACCGCCGGAGGGATCGCTTCCAGCAACATCCCGCACAGCATGAGCGCCAAATCCACATCGGTCTTTGATGCCGAAATCAAATGCGGCAGATTCGACAACACTTCCATCTGTCGCTCGGTGTCGCCGAAGGAAACCTTCTTGAGATCGTTGTCGTGGTAGGAATGCTCCTCAATGGCGTCGTCGTCATCCGTCGTGTCGAATTCCTGCGGAGGCGATTCGATTTCCAATTGGGGTTCGTCGTGTGCCGTTGGTTTCGGCATGCGAACGGGTGGCTCAGGAGCGACCTGCATGGTTTGGCTGACGACGTTCGCTCTCTGCATGTAGACGACATCAACGTAGAAGCTCGATTGACCGATCTCGAACGCTTCCGATCCACCGACCACGACCTCACGCAGAGGCTCGCCTCGCAACTTGATTGAGTTCGCGGCGGTTGGCAAACAAGTGATGGAAAGTCTTCCGTCCGCCCAGCACAGATCGGCGTGCTCGCGCGAGATCGAACGGTCCCACTCAATCGCCCAACCGATGGCCGGAGCACGTCCCAAACGCACCACTTGCCCCTCGACCAATCTCTGCCGAAACACTTGGCCGGCCGGGCCTTGCACAATCAATTCCGCCACGCCTCTGTTCGGTTCCGCCATGCCGTTCATCCCTCGATGCCGATTCTATTTCCGATCGAATTGCAGAGAGCCGACCGCCGAAGGATCGCCCGCAACGACTTCCTTGTAATGAGCCGAAGATCGCTTTTCGAGCCTGAAGGATCAACGCATGAGCGCTCAACGATTCTTCTCTTCACAAAAAATCGTGCGGGCCTCCAAGAGGCCGAGTGAGCGGGTTTCGCGAATCCTCTCGTTGTGGAATCGCGAAGTGTTTGTCGCGCAGAGACACGACAAGAAAAGGACCGACGTCAAACGGTCGTGCAAGAGACAGTCTCGTAGACGGCTGGGTGCGGTCTTGGAATCTCTGTCACCTGTCCACTGTGACCGGAATCAGGTCACGCCCGATCCGGCGCGGGCGGCTTCACGGATCGCCTTCGATTCAAGGCTGACGGGTGTGGCGTCACCGGCCGGCTCCGTCAGCAAGGGAAACTGATACCCTTTGGGGACCACCACGACCCCACTGTCCGACACGGTGAATCGAGCTTCGTCACTCGCTCGGTCAAAGCCAATTCGCTCCCCCGGCGGGATATGAACTCCTTTGTCGATGATGCACTTCCGCAGCCGAGCATCGACGCCGACCGTGACTCCTTCAAAGAGGATTGAGCGTTCGACGATCGCCAGCTCCTCAACCTTTACGTTCGACGACAAGATCGAATGCCGCACCGCACCCCCTTCGACGACGACACCCGATGCGAGCATTGAATTCACCAACTCACCCGCATGACCGGTCGGGCCAGGGACCGTTCGAGCCGGCGGAACTTGCGGCTCGTAGGTGCGGATCGGCCAGTTTGGTTGATACAGATCAATCGGCGGCTTGGCTTCCAGCAAGTCCATGTTCGACTCGAAGTAGGCGTCGATCGTCCCCACGTCGCGCCAGTAGCGATCGCACGAGACACGACCGCGATTGCCACCAAACGGGTAGGCATAAACGTCGTGCGAGTGAATCAGCTTCGGCAGGATGTCCTTGCCGAAATCGTGCGATGAGATTTCGCTGCCGTGATCTCGCTTCAGCAGCTCGCACAAGAGCGGCATCGAGAAGACGTAGATGCCCATCGACGCACAGGCTCGCGTCGGATCCTTGGGCATCGGGCGCGGAGCAGCGGGCTTCTCTTGAAAATCGACGATGCGGCTCTCCTCATCAATCGCCATGACTCCAAACGACCGTGCCTCTTCGAGCGGCACGTCCATGCAAGCGACCGTGCAGTCGGCACCAGTCTCTTTGTGGAACTCCAGCATCCCCTGGTAGTCCATGCGGTAGATGTGATCGCCGGAGAGGATCAAGGCGTACTCGGCACCGCTCCGTTCGAGCAAATACAGATTTTGGTAAATCGCATCGGCGGTCCCGGAGTACCACGAGTCGCCTGTCCGCATCTGCGGCGGGACTGGGGTGATGTACTCGTGCAGTTCGGGATTGAAGATCGACCAGCCGTCGCGAAGGTGCTTTTGCAACGAGTGCGATTTGTATTGTGTCAGCACGAGCACTCGTCGCAGGCCAGAATGCAGACAATTGCTCAACGTGAAGTCGATGATCCGATACTTTCCGCCGTAGGGGACAGCCGGTTTCGCTCGGTCGGCGGTCAGCGGATGAAGCCGCGACCCAATGCCGCCGGCGAGAAGAATGGTCAGTGTCTGGCTCTGCATGATGGACGAGACTTGCGGGTTCGGGTTGGCGGGAGAGGCGAGGGGACAGATCTCGTGGATCGCACGCCGCGTGCCATTTCACAAACCCGTCAACAAACAATTTTGGACCTCGCGATTACTCGGAGAAATCGTCTTGGGGCGACAGACCGATCGCGAACCGAGTCAGGCAAGTTGCCAGCAACTCAGGCGTGAGCCGACGCGCGTTTGAGCAACCGACCGGCCATGCGCTCAGTCGAGGTACACGAACTCGTTCAGGCTCATCAGCACCTGAGCGAAATCGGCAAAGGCCAGCTCACTGGGCTTGGCTTGGCCGGCTGCTCGGTAGCTGTCGGCCTGAGCCTTCAGGAACGCCTCGGTTTCGGTCAATTCCGCGTCGGTCGGCAGTCGGCCCGTCGTAGCCAGATAGCCTTGCCGGATCGCGTCTGGAGCTGACTTCTCGCCGACCGTTGCCAGTCGCCGGCCGAACGACATTGCCCAGGCCCGCACATGGGGATTGTTCAAAAAGTGCAAAGCCTGCGGAGCGATCGTGGTGCTGGGCCGCTCGCCCACACTGACCAGCGGTTCAGGGGAGTCGAAGAGTTGCATCATCGGGACCAGCCGGCTGCGTTTGACCATGAAATAGATGCTTCGCCGCTTGTGCCCGTCATCGAGCGTCCCCGGCCCAAACTGCGTCCGATCCAGTTCTCCGCTGACGGCCAGCATCGAGTCGCGAATGACTTCCGCCTCCAGCCTCCGCGGTGAGCGTCGCCAATGAAACTGATTCTGCGGATCGAGCTTCGATTTCGCCGCATCGAACGCCGAGCCTTGCTGGTATGTCGCACTCAACATGATGAGCTTGTGTATCGGCTTGAGCCGCCAAGCTGCGCCGTTGGTGGGGTTGAGTTGGCCGCCTTCTGCCTTCTGCCCGCTACCTTCTGCCTTCAAAGTCGCCGCCAACCAGTCGAGCAACTCCGGATGCGTCGGCCGCTGTCCCATTGCTCCGAAATCGTTCGGCGTCGCGACGATGCCGACGTGGAAGTGATGCTGCCAGACACGATTCGCGATCACTCGCGCGAGCAAGTGGCCGGGGCCTTGTTGGGTGTCGGTGATCCAGTTCGCCAATGAGCGACGGCGGAACGAAGTGGTCGCTCCGGTCGGTGCGGCTTCGATCCATTTCTTCTCGCGGTCTGGCGAGTTCATCAGCACTTGCAGGAAGCCTTGCGGCGCGACATCGACTTTCTGATTCGTGTCGCCACGATGCAGGAAGTGCGACTGCTCGAAGAAGTCCGCACCTTGCGTGTGATGCCGGATCGGCTTGACCCCTTCGCTGCACACCATGACTTTGACGAGGTTCGGCTTCGGCTCCCTCGCCGCGTGTTCCTGGACAACTCCGTTGAGCTTCTTCCATTCGTCGTCGCGCGTGCGGTACCAAGTCAGCAACTTCTCGACTTCGCGCGGCGAGCGTTGCTCGGCCGGCTTCTTGAGCGCGGCGATGATGTCACCGAACGTCGCAGCGGCATCGAGCGGCACCGCGTCCTTCGCTGTCGCAACGCTCAACCGGACTCGACCGAGGTTGTGCTTGTTGTTTCCGTTGAACGCCAACGTGACGGTGATCTTCGTCCCTCCCTCGAAGCCGGCGGGCTTCTCGAACTCAAACCGTGCCGCATGATCCTTGCCGAACTGCGGATCGACCGCCCAACCCGATTTCGGATCACCGTCAATCGTCAGCTTGACCGACAGATTCGTCCCTTGATCGAACGTCGAAACCGGATTGAGCAGCTTGAGCGGGGAGTTCGCGGCGTCTCCTTCGAGCTTCGCAATCCCAACCTTCACGTCCGTCAGATCGAAGTTCCCGTTGTCCGCCCGTCCCGGTCCGTTCTTAACCATGCTCGAATGCGAGAGCGCTTCCAGGCGCAGAGCAGTCAATCCGACCAAGTCCGTGTTTGCAACGAGCGTGTAGGTGTCGAAGTCGGCATTCTTGCCGGTCGCCAGCACCGAGCCATCGTCCTGTTTGGTCAGCGTCGCTCCACCGGAAGACTTCATTTCGGCAACGTCGAGAATCAGCCACTGCCCCGTATCGCCCGGCTTAATCACGTCGGTGGCGTGAGCCTTCTCCCACTCGGAAAACCGTCCAGGCAACTTGTCCTTCTCGAACGCACTCAACGCGGCGACGAGCGGCGAGTGTTCCGCATCGAACGCCAACTTCTCTTTTTTGTACTTCGCCGGATCGAGATCGAGGTCGATCTCGCTGCGAACCGTCGTCGTGAACGACGACAGCATCCGGTAGTAGTCGGCCGTCGGGATCGGATCGAACTTGTGATCGTGACAGCGAGCACATCCGACCGTCAGGCCGAGAAACGCGCTGCCGGTCGTCGCGGTCATGTCATCGAGCGCGTCGTAGCGAGTCCGCTCGACTTCGTTCGCGGTGATTTGCGTCGGGAACACGCCGGCTCCGAGGAACCCCGTCGCCATCATGGCCAGCGGGTTGCCCGGCTCGAATTCGTCGCCGGCGAGTTGCCACTTCACGAATTGATCGAACGGCATGTCGGCGTTGAACGCCTTGATGACGAAGTCGCGGTACCAGTAGGCAAACGGCCGGTCGTAGTCCTGCTCAAAGCCGTGGCTCTCGGCGAACCGAGCGACGTCCAGCCAGTATCGCCCCCAACGCTCGCCGTACTGCGGCGAATCGAGCAGCTTGTCGAGCACCTTCTCGAACGCCTTGGGATCAAGATCGTTGACGAACGATTCGATTTCGGCCGGTTCCGGCGGCAGTCCGATGAGATCGAAGTACGCGCGACGAATCAGCACTCGGCGATCAACGATCGGATTCGGCGACAAGCCCTTCTCGCTCAGCTTCGCGACGACGAAATTGTCGATCGGAGTGCGGACCCACTTCGCAGTCTCGCCATTGACGGCCGGCGGAACGACGACCTTCAACGGCTGAAACGCCCAGAACTCGCGAGCCTCCGGCGGCACCTCGCGAAGAGTCCACGCCTTCGGGTCTTTGACCTCTTCCTTCAGCGACTTGTCGTACGGCGCTCCGAGATCAATCCACTTTGCAATCGCGGCGATGTGCAGATCCGAGAGCTTCGCGCCATCCGCCGGCATGTGCGGTTCTTCTTCCTGCTTGATGAGCTTCATCAGCAAGCTCGCCTTCGACTTGCCCGACTCGGCGACGATGCCCGTCTCGCCCCCTTTGAGCAGTCCCTCGCGCGTCGTGAGATCGAACTTCCCTTCCGTCTTTTCGCCGCCATGACACTTCACGCAGCGCCCGACGAGGATTTGCTTGACCTCTTTCTTGAAGAGTTCGAGACCCGCCGCTCGCTGCTTCGCATGAGCCGGATCGACCGGCTCCTTCGGAGGATCAGCGGCCAGAATCAGCGTGACAGCCGAACAAACCAGAATGGTGGCGGTGAGTAGCGCGAGGCGGGGCATGGCAGATCCTTGGCGGGTCACACAAACGGACGGAGCAGACGTCGCCAATCTAACGCAGTGAACTGGCACGGGAAACCGGATCACGGTTTCTCAATCAACCGCCTGTCGAGCCGTACCGCGACCGTCAGGGAGCGGCCTCGTCCGGGCCACCCGGGCGCCCCCGCGCCGGCGGGGGGCGGGGGGTGT
>CAZILR010000106.1:244-3968 GCA_964539995.1 uncultured Planctomyces sp. | reverse complement strand
GCTCCCTGACGGTCGCGGTACGGCTTGAGTCATCGAAAGTGCGCTGCCACCAAGCGTCGAAATGCAGCCAAGTCACGGACCCCGTGAATCGACTGCTTGAACGAATCAAACTCGGCAACGAACTTCGCAAAGTAGCAACTTGTCCGCGCGAGCCTCCGTAGCGCGACGGTCGCGCCGTAGTAGCGAAACTCCCCCTCGACCAGTTGCAGCAAGGCTCGGCCCCGTTCGGTCGGTGTTGGATCGCGGCTGGCGACTCCCGTTTGAAACAGCTCGCGCGATTGCTTGAAGATCCAGGGATTGCCGAGACACCCGCGACCGACGGCGACTCCGTCCGCACCGGTCTCACGCAGAAAGCGAACCGCATCGGCCGGCGATCGCACGCTGCCGCTGCCGAGCACCGGAATCGACACCGCTTGTTTCAACCGCGCGACCGCCGACCAATCCGCCTCGCCGACGTAGGCTTGCCGCACACTTCGCGCGTGCAGATCGACTGCCGCAGCCCCACCCTGCTCCGCCGCGCGAGCGACTTCGGCGCACGTCTCTTGCGACTCATCCGGCCCCGTCCGAATTTTTAGCGTCACGGGAATCGAGACCGCTCGCACGACTGCCGTGACGATCCGACCAATCGCGGCGGGATCATTCAGCAACGCGCCCCCTTCACCGCGCTGGATCAGCCGCCGGATTGGGCACTCGAAGTTCAGATCGACGATCGCGAAGCCGCGCTCTTCAACGACCCGTCCGGCTTCCGCCATCTCGGCAGGATCGACTCCGCTGATCTGTCCCGCACAGGGTGACTCACCGGGTGACACGTCCAACAACTTCAACGCCCGGCGATCGCGCTTCGCGACATCCGACGAGTCGATCCGCTCCGTGCAGAGCAATCCCGCTCCAAGTTGCCGAGCGAGCATCCGAAACGGCGGATTCGTGTGCTCCTCCATCGGAGCCAACGCAAACGGATGAGCGATGCGGATGTGACCAAGTTGCATGATAGTTCGGAGTTCCCAGTACCCAGTTCCCAGTGAACGGCAGAAATGCCAAGTTCCGAATGCCTTCACTGGGAACTGGGTACTTGGTACTGGGTACCTCGATAAACCTCGCTCTGCCGGATGTATTCTTCGACCGCGCGAGGCACTCGGAATCGCAGGCTGCGACCGGAGCGAACTCGCTCGCGAATTTCCGTCGCCGAAAGGTCGATAGCGGGCATCGTGACGAGCCGCACACGGTCGCGCACGGTCGAACCGAGACGGCGTTCGAGAGTTGCCAAGTCCGGTGGCGGACGATGCCCGCGATTCACGGCGATGATCGTCGCCAATTCGAGGATCGCTTGCGGCTCGCGCCACAGCGGCAAGTCCGCCAGCGAGTCGGCACCCATCAGGAAAAAGAGTTCGCTATCTGGCTGCTCGACGCGCAGTTGCCTGAGTGTCTCGATGGTGTACGACGGGCCGCTCCGTTCGAGCTCGATGCGGCAGACTCCAAATCGCGGATCGCCCGCGATGGCGAACTCCAGCATCTCCGCACGTTGATGGCCGCTCGCAATGGCTCCGTGCGGCTTGTGAGGCGATTTTCTGCACGGCAGGAACATCACACGGTCAAGCTCGCACGTTTCGCGGCAGGTCTCGGCCAGCAGCAAGTGTCCGAGATGAATCGGATCGAATGAGCCGCCGTAGATTCCCAGGCGGATTGATCGTTGGTCATTGGTCATTGGTCATTGGTCCTACGAAGACTGGCGAATCGTAGCAGGCACACTCCGAGAATCGCATGAGCGCGGGCAAGTCACTGCTTCTTTGTAACCCGGCGAGTCAGCGAGGGCGTCGTCGGAGTTCGGCCTCGCTGACGCTTCGGGTGAGTTCACGGCACTGCGTTTTCTCCAATCCACCAGACAAAAATGCTGGCGTCGGCGATCCATGCTTGAAATCATTCTGCCCCCATCGTTCTGCCAACTGGCTTTTTGGCAGAACGATTAGGCTGCACGTCGCAATCATTTCGACAAGGGCATTCAGCGATGACCATGACATCGGGACGTTTCACTGTCGGTTTCTCGGCGATCATCGGAGTCGTCCTTTCGAGTTGGTGCTTGGCTCAAAATGACAAAGCTGAGCCCGCAAAACCAAAGTCCGCCGTACCGGCACCGAAGATCACGATTTCCAAGGAGACGACGCGGTTCACAGAGCCGTTGCGGCCGGATGGCTTCGTCGATTACCTCGCGGCGGTCAACCAGCATTTCAGCAAAGAGATCACCGCCGAGAACAACGCTTGCGTGTTGTTGTATCAGGCGATGGGGCCGCGACCCGAAGGTGGAAATCGGCAGCCGGATCGGTTCTTCCAACTCATGGGCGTCGAGCCGCTGCCGGACGAAGGGAAGTATTTTCAATCGCTTGGCAAGTGGCTGGAAACTCAACCCGGCGCGAAGGTGGATGCAAACACGGCCTACGACATGCAGTCAAAGTCGGGCGAGCGACCGTGGAAGTCAGACGAGTTTCCACTGATCGCGGCATGGCTCAAGGAGAACGAAGGTCCGTTGCGAACAGTCGCCGCCGCGACCGAGCGGCCGCGCTACTTCTCGCCGCTGGTCACGTCGGATGCGAAGCCGGATGCCAGCTTGATCGAAGTGCTTTTGCCGGGTGTGCAGAAGTCGCGAGAGTTGGCTCGCGCGTTGGCTTCGCGAGCGATGTGGGAACTCGCGGAGGGGAGCCAGGTCGATGCGTGGCGCGACCTGATGATGATACACCGGCTGGGCCGATTAGTCGGACAAGGGCCGACGCTCATCGAATACCTCGTCGGCGTGGCGATCGAGTCGATGGCGATCAACGGCGAATTGCGGTTCTTGTCGGAAACCAAGCCGACTGCGAAGATGCTCGCGATGTATCGCAAGCAACTCGACCGCTTGCCAGCGCGGGCGGCCGTCGCCGACAAGATCGACGTGGGTGAGCGATCCATGTTTCTAGACTGCGCGCATCGGATGGCTCGCGGCCAAATGAGCATCAAAGAGATCGCGGACGGCGGCGAGAACAACTCGCTGATCGAGAAGCTGGCCGAGGGGGTGATCGTTCAAACGGTCGATTGGGATTCAATTCTCAAGTCAGCCAATAAGTGGTACGACCGGCTGACTGAGAGTGCCCGAAAACCCGACTATCTCGAACGATCGACAAACATCAAGCAGTTCAACCAAGAACTGACGGAGTTGACGGCGAAAAGTCGTGGGCCAATGGCGTTGCTTTCTTTGTTGGGCGGCAAACAAGCGATGACGCAAACGATGTCCGAGGTTTTGATTGCGCTGCTACTACCAGCAGTGAATCAAGTCGTCGCTGCCGAAGGCCGCGTGATTCAGCGGATGCAAAGCGTGGAACTCGCGTTCGCCCTCGCGGCGTGGCGCAGCGAGCATGATTCGTATCCCGAATCGTTGGACGCGGTCGCGCCGAAATACATCGCGGCTGTCCCGAAAGACCTCTTCAACGGCCAGCCACTGAAATACGAGCGAACGGCCGACGGCTACCGCTTCTACAGCATCGGCCAAAACGAGAAGGATGACGAGGGCCGCAGCTTCGACGATAACCCGCGCGGCGATGATCTGGTGGTGCGAATGCCAGTGCCAGCGGCGAAAGATAAGTGACGTGGCCGACGCGTCTCGCGTCGGTCGGATGCGAGACGCATCCGCCACGCCACTACGCCAGCATTTCGGGGACGACGTGGCTCCCTTCGGGAAGCATCGGTTGCGGGCGGCCGA
>CAZILR010000106.1:0-234 GCA_964539995.1 uncultured Planctomyces sp. | reverse complement strand
AGTGCGGTGGCTCGACACCGCCCTCCATTGATAGCGGGATTTCGCTTTGGAGGTTTCACCAACGCCGTCGTGACGAATCGCGTCTGGTGCGAGTTCTCACGATCGAGTCTGCGACATTCGGAACGTCAACCGCCGCAATTGAATGGAGGGCTGCGTCCAGCCGCAGCACTCCAGGGGCTACGCTAGCATTTCGGTGACGACGTGGCTCCCTTCGGGGAGCATCGGTTGCGGGCG
>CAZILR010000105.1:0-11232 GCA_964539995.1 uncultured Planctomyces sp. | reverse complement strand
CATGTAGTGGTCTTGCCATTGAGTGGCGGCGTCTTGGACGGCTCGGACGATTTTGTCGTAGCCGGTGCAGCGGCAGAGGTTGCCCGCCATGTTGAAGCGGATTTCGTCCTCGGTCGGCTTGGGGTTTTGGGACAGGAACCATTCGCTCTGCATGATGAAGCCGGGAGTGCAGATGCCGCACTGCAACGCGGCTCCTTCGAGGAACGCCTTTTGGATCGGGTCCAGTCCGGCCGCCGTGGCGACTCCTTCGATCGTGCGAACGGTCGCCCCTTCGGCTTCGACCGCCAGCACGAGGCAGCTATCGACCGGGCGGCCGTTGAGGATGACCGTGCAAGCTCCGCAGTTGCCGTTCGAGCAACCTTCCTTCGTGCCAGTCAGGTCCATGTTGTCTCGCAAGACTTCGAGCAGCGTCTGGCGAGGCTCGCAAAGGAATTCGGTTTGGTTGCCGTTGAGAGTGGTGGTGACGACTCGCTTCTTTGCCATTGGATTGATCCCCGTGAAGGAGGTTTGTGTTTGAACGGCTTTCTCTGCGGAGATCGCAGAGGATGAGAGGGTCAATGCCCGATTCGACAATCGACGTGCTCGCCCTTTGCTCGCGCGACGGCGGCTTTCAGAACTCGCTCGACGAGAACTCCAGTAATGTGCGTGCGGAATTCGGCCGTGCCGCGCATATCGGTGATCGGCTTCGCGATCGCACGAGCAGCGGCGGCGGCTTTTGCGATTGTTTCGTCATTGATTGGTTGGCCGGCGAGTGCGTCGCCTGCCGCTTTCGCGAAAAGCGGCGTTGCTGCAACAGCTCCCAACGCGATGCGGGCGGAGACGAATTTGTCCTTCGCGTCGTTCAGCACGACCGAGGCACCAACACCGACGACGGCGATGTCCATTTCGTTGCGGGGGATGAAGCGGCGGTAGTGCGATCCACTGTTGGCCGCTCGCGCGGGAAATTTCAATTCGACGAGCAACTCACCCGGCTGCAAGACGTTCTTGCCGGGACCGGTGCAAAAGTCTTCGACAGCGATCTCGCGACGGCCCTTCGGTCCCGCAATGACGGCGACGGCTCCGAGCGCGATCAGCGAGGGCGTCGAATCGGCGGCCGGGCCGGAGTTACACAGGTTGCCGCCGACGGAGGCTCGGCTTTGAATCTGCACGCCGCCGATGATCCGGCAACTGTCGGCCAAGGCCGAGTAATCCGACACGATGCCGCAGTGGCCATAAACCTGGTAGCACGGCACGGCCGCTCCGAGTCGCAAGCCACTCGCGTTGTGCTCCAGCACGTTGAGTTCGGGGAGTTTCTTGACGTCGATCAGCACGTCCGGAGCGAGTCGGCCCACTCGAACTTGGTCGATCAAATCCGTTCCACCGGCCAGCATTCGGGCCGATCCGTTGTGTTTGGCCGCCAGTTCAATCGCGGCGGCGAGGGTCGTGGGAGCTTCGTACTCAAAGTCGCGCATCGAAGGTGCCTTTCCAAAATGACTGACGGCGAACCGAACGGGGCTTAGAGTATCGACCGACGCGCAGACGGCAAGGCAGCGAAAGTCGATCAAACGATCGCCCTGACTCCGAGTCCCCAAGATGCTGATTGGAGAACGCCAATGACCAGAATTTGGATCGTGGTCGCTGCTGTCTTCGGGAGCGTGTGGACTGGCTCAGCGTGCGGAGCCGATGTTCCGTGGCTTGCGGAGGTCACCAAAGTTCCGGCCAATCCCCCGCGTGAGCGGATCGGCAAGCTGACTCCGTTGCTCGTCGATGACAACGGTCAGACGCTCACGACGCGCGAAGCGTGGGAGCGGCAGCGGACGAAAGTTCGCGACGAGTGGCGGAAGTTTCTTGGGCCGATGCCGGAGCCTCGGCCAGCGGTGAAGTTGGAAGTGCTCAAGACGGAACTTCTGAACGGCATCGAGCGAACCTTAGTTCGGTACGAAGGAGAGCCGGGATTGTTTGTCGAGGGCTACTTGCTGAAGTCGATCGCCAACAACAACGAGACGTTGTCGCGTCCCGGCATCGCCGCGTTGCATCAGACGACGAACGTCAGCATCGACGAAGTGGCGGGCGTCAGCGGGCCGGACTCGATGCAGATTGGGCTGAAGCTGGCGAAGCGAGGCTTCGTCGTGTTCTGCCCGCGATGCTTTTTGTGGCAGGAAGTGAAGAGCCTCAACGAGGCGGTCGCCAAGCACCGCGAGCGGCATCCGAATTCGCTGGGCATGGCGAAGATGTTGTACGACGCGGTGCGCGGTGTCGATGTGTTGGAGTCTTTGTCCGATGTGGACAAGAAACGGATCGGTGCGGTCGGGCATTCGCTCGGAGCGAAGGAAGCGCTGTACCTCGCGGCGTTCGACGAACGAATCAAAGCGGCAGTCGCGAGTGAAGGCGGGACCGCGTTTCGTTCCACAAACTGGGACGCGCCGTGGTATCTCGGCCCGGCGATCCGCGACGAGAATTTTTCGCTCAATCATCATCAGTTGCTGGCGCTGATCGCACCGCGTCCGTTCTTGATTCTCGGCGGCGAATCGGGCAACGGCGCGGCGGACGGAGATCGAAGCTGGCCACTGCTCGAAGCGGCACTGCCGGTGTGGCGGTTGTACGGCGAGCCGACTCGATTGGGATTGCTCAATCATCGGCAAGGACATTCGATCTCGCCGGAATCGTTCGAGAAGATTGCCGAATGGTTGGCGACGTACTTGCGTTGACGCTCAACGACCAACAGAAAAGCCCGGCCTTTAGTCATCTCCCGATTGGCCTCACTCACCAAAATGAAGTTAGCACTTCGGGCTTCGTGGTCTTGTTTCCATTGAGGATTACTTCGCCGATGATGGCCAGACGACCTCTCGCATGTCCCACACGCGAGCGGTTCCGTCGCGGCCGGCGGAGGCGAGCCAGTGGCCGTCGCGGCTGAAGGTGACGGAGTAGAGCGTGGCGGTGTGAGCTTTCAGCGCGGCGATCTCGGCCTTTTGTTCGGTGTGAAAGACACGGACGATGCGGTCTTCGCCGACAGAGGCTCCGAGTGGAGTGCTTGGTGAGAACGCGACGGCCCAGATGTCACCGTCGTGGGCCTCGCAAGTGTGTTCCAGGCTACCACTGCCGGTGTCCCACACGCGGGCCGTTTTATCCCAGCCGCCGGTGACAATCTTCGAGCCATCGGGCGAGAACGCGACGCCGTAGATGCCGCCGCTGTGACCTTGCAGCGAGAGTTGTTCGCCTCCCGTGGCGGCATTCCAAAGTTTGGCGGTCTTGTCTCCGCTGACGCTGGCGATCGTGTGCCCATCGGGCGAGAACGCGACGCTCGTGACCATCCCGGTATGACCGGCCGTTTTGATCGTTCGCTCGCCTGTCTCGGCGTTCCAAATTTCGACTTGTCCGGTGCGGCCGCCGAGCAGCAGGTCGTTCGTCGTGTGCGAGAACGCGAGCGTGCGGACAGGGTACTTTGTTTCAAGCGACCGCGATTCATTGGTCGTCGCGAGATCGAAGACACGCACCAGGCCATCGTCACCACCGGTCGCGAGCAATCGGCCGTCGTAGCTGATCGACATGCCCCACACCGGGCCAGGGTGAGCTTTGATCGTTGAGAGGACACGCTTTTCCGTCACGTTCCACAGCTTGACGGTTCCATCGTCGATGGCCATCGCCAGCGTTTTACCATCGGGAGTGAACGCGACCGCCCACACCGGCCCCGCATTACCAGACAACACAGCGGTTGGCGTGTCGCCGCGTTCGTGAGAACGCGGTTCCGAATCCGAAGTCACCGCGTTCTCACGAACGCGGCTACGAACTGCCTCCGGAGGCTGCCGCAGAAGCGGAATGACAACCGCCAAAGTGATTGCGATGCCGGCGGCGGCTCCAACCAGGCTGTACGCGATTCGCATGAGCGTGCGTTTGCGTTGACACACCGACTGTCCTGATTTGCTGAGCGCGGCCTGCACCGCTTCGCACGCGGCCTCTTCCGCGACGGCGGGAACTTGCAACGGCGACAGCGGGCCAAATCCCGTGAGCAGCACTGCGAAAGCCTCGGCCAGCGCGGCGGCTGAGACGGGTCGATCGGCGGGACGCTTTGCGAGCATCTGATCGATCAACACGGCGGCGGTTTCCGGAAACTCCGGGCAGAGTTGCCGGATCGGTGTCGGCTTCTCGTCCGCGATTTTCTTCAACACGCCGAGCACCGTCGGGGCCGCGAACGGTGGCTGACCGGTCGCCATCTCGTACAGCACGGCTCCCAGACTGAAAAGATCGGCGCGTTCATTGGATTGCTCACCGAGCGCTTGCTCCGGAGCCATGTACATCGGCGTGCCGGCGACGAAACCGGTTTGAGTCAGCTTGATATCCTCGGCCATGCGAGCCAGCCCGAAGTCAGTCAGCTTCACTCGTCCGCCCGGCGCTTCCAGCAGAATGTTGCCAGGCTTGATGTCGCGATGCACAAGGTTTTGCGCGTGCGCTGCCGCCAGTCCCGCAGCAGTCTGCATGCCGATACGCAACACATCTTTGACCGGCAATCGGCCTTCCTTCGCGAGCCGCGCTTCCAGCGACTCGCCCTGAATCAACTGCATGACGAGATACGGCACGCCATCACCGTCCGACTTTGCGACGTGGTGCATCGCGACGACATGCTCGTGCGCGATTGACGCGGCCGCGCGAGCCTCGCGGCAGAAACGCTGTCGAGCGATGTCGTTCTCCTGCAACTGCGGGTCGAGCACTTTGATCGCGACCGAACGCCGTAGGTGCGAGTCGAAACCTTCGAAGACAATCCCCATGCCGCCGCGTCCGATGACGCGCGCGATGTCGAAGTGATCCAAGCGACCGAGATACGCCGGGTCCGAAGGCGGCGCTAGAAAGTCGAGCTTCACTTTTGAGAGATCGCGCTGGACGTTCGGCACAAATGTCGTCGCTAATTCGCGCTCGACCACTTTCACCGCAGACCAATACGCCGACTGTTTGGCCGGTTGATGTTGATCGATGTGTTCGACGAGTTCAGGGAACGTCGAATCGCCCGTCGCGGTTTGCTGAATCGCCTCCTGGCAGCCGCAGCACTCATCGAGATGCGCGACGCATTCCTGTTGCCGAACGTCGGACAAGCCGCCAGCGAGGAGATCGCGCAGTTCGTCAGCCGTCGGGCAACTGCCGCAGCAATTGGAAGGTGTTTGGTTCATTCGTTAAGTCCTCAATCCGTACCGCGACCGTTAGGGAGCGGCCGATCGTCAAACTGCGTAACCGGCCGCTCCCTAACGGTCGCGGTACGGTTTCAACAAATCATTCTTCCTGCGCCTGCAACCGCTCGACTTCCTCCTTGAGCCGCGCGAGGACTCGGCTCTTGGCGACGTAAATGGCTCCGGCCGATAGTCCGATGTGGCGACTCACATCGGCAGCCGACAAGCCATCGACGGCAGTCTGCCAAAAGGCTTGCCATGTTTTGTCCTCGAACTCCGTTTGAATCGTCTGCATCGCTCGCGCGGCAAGTTGCCGTTGGAACTCGCGATCCCAATCTTGTTCGAGCGAGTTGGATCGGTCAGGGTGAGCGGTCAACAACTCATGCTGACCGGAATCGCCGCTGGCTTGATTGTGCGAACGGCGGCTGGTCAGAAACGTGGAGAGCTTGTTTCGCGTGATCGTGAACAGCCACGCCCGGAAGCCTCCCTTTTGTTTGTCATAATCGAGCCGGTCCAAAGCGCCGGCGACCGACCTCAGCACATCTTGCAGGAGGTCGGCCGCGTCGGCGTCTTGTAATCCGCGGTTGCGGACGAAGCCGTAAACCAGCGGGCTGTAGAGTTCCACGAACTCACGCCAGTCATCATGGTTGGAACCGTCACGCAGCCGCACTAACAAGCTGGCTCGCGTGACGGGAGATTCGCGGATCACAACGTCGTCTCCCGAATTCGGCGGAGTCACAGGCCGAACAAGGCGGGAGTGTAGCGTGAGGCTCATGCTCCTGGTGAGCAACACGCTACACCGGGCGAACAACTCTCGGCAGCCCGCGTGTTCGTCGAATCGCAGCATGCGGTGCCACAACAAAAGCTTCCCAGCAGCCACGGGCCTCGCAACGCTGTTCCGGCCCAAGTCATCACCAACAACACGGCGGGTGGTGCGAACGAATCGCCGGCGACGAAGTGAAACAGAATCGCTCCTCCCCAATACGAACTGGCCAGTAGCACTCCTAGCGAGGCCGTGCGCGGGAGGAACAACAACAGGCTGGTCGCGAGCGCTCCTGCACCAATCAGTGGCATCCGGTCGGCAATGCCCGCTTTCGTTAACGCTTCGACCACTTCGGGAGGAGCGAAGCCGAAGGCTTTGCCGGCACCGGCGAAAGCCAGCGCGGCTGAGACCAAACTCACCAGCACCCAGCCGGCGACCTTCTGTGATTTCGAGACGAGTGACATGACAAAGCTCCTTGAATTGAGTTGAAGAGACAAACGTAGGGTTGTTGAACCGCAAGTCGCAGGCGTGCGCGTCGGGATGCCGCGCCATTGGGAGTGCCGGCGCGGAAGCCCACGCCTGCGGCTTGTGATTCAACAAGTCTGCGGATTACGCGGCTTGATACTTTGGAAAATCGTTGTAGCCCGCTTCGTCGTGCGAGTACCAAGCGGACATCTCGGCCGGGGGATTCAACGGCCAGCGATTGGCGAATCGCTCGACGAGATCAGGATTGCTGATAAACGGGCGACCGAACGCGATGAGGTCCGCATGTCCGGCGGCGATGGCGGCGTCGGCGGTCTCTTGCGTGTAGCCGACGTTGCCGATCAGCGGCCCATGAAACAGCGTGCGGAATTCCGCCAGCGTCATCGGGTCGCCGAGCTGATGAAACCCGAAGCCGAGTCCGTCCATCACATGCAGGTACGCGAGTCCGAACGGATCCAATTGCCGAGCCGCGAACGAGAAAGTCTCACGAAAGTCGGGCGAACCCATGTCGTTGAAAACGCCATTTGGCGAAAACCGCACGCCCACACGATTCGCAGGCCAGACGGTTGTC
The DNA here is from genome assembly GCA_964539995.1 of uncultured Planctomyces sp. Classification (GTDB taxonomy): domain Bacteria; phylum Planctomycetota; class Planctomycetia; order Planctomycetales; family Planctomycetaceae; genus SXKJ01. The sequence goes on along the minus strand of CAZILR010000105.1, from coordinate 4,280 downwards.
ACTGCTTCGACGATCTCACGGAGGAATCGGAAACGGTTCTCGACACTGCCGCCGTATTGGTCGGTGCGATGGTTTGTCTTCGACTGCAAGAACTCGTCGATGAGATATCCGTTGGCTCCGTGTAGTTCGATGCCATCAAAGCCAACGGCCTTCGCACGCTCCGCCGCGCGGCGGTAATCCTCGACGATGCGCGGAATCTCGGAAGACTCCAACGCTCGCGGAGTTTCGTACGGCTGCTTGCCGGTCGGGGTGTGGATGTGATCGCCATTGATTGCGATCGCTGACGGAGCCACCGGTAAAAAGTGACCCATGTGAAAACTGCTGTGCGACGCACGGCCGGTGTGCCAAAGCTGCGCGAAGATCACGCCCCCCGCCGCATGAACGGCCGAGACAACATCGCGCCAACCGCGCTCCATTGCGTCGGTGTAAATCCCCGGCGACTGATTCCAGCCGATGGCCTCGTCCGAAATGACCATCCCTTCGGTGAGGATTAAACCCGTCGAAGCCCGATCCGAGTAATACTTCGCCATCGCGCCGTTCGGCAGCCGCTCGATCCCCGCACGAGCGCGAGTCATCGGAGCCATCACGACTCGATTTGACAAAGCCAGCGAACCGGAGATGAACGGAGAAAGCAAATGCGGGCCAGACATCGGAAAATCCTTTGATCTGAGAGAAAGGTGGCTCGAAAGGGTGAGCGTCGTTGGCTAGGGATACCAAGCCCGCTCGAAGACCTTACAGTGGTGGAGACTTTTCTTACGACCTCACGAGGTTTCTCCATGCCGAGCCAAGACTTGGGATTTCTGTCTGCCGTCGAGTTGGCAGGGCTGATGCGGTCGCGAAGAGTGTCGCCCGTCGAAGCCATGCGTGAGACGCTCGCCAGAATTGAGCGAATTAATCCGGCATTGAATGCCTATGTCACCGTGCAAGCCGAGGAGGCGATGTGTTCGGCTCGCAAGGCCGAAGACTCGCTGATGCGCGGCGAGTGCGTCGGCCCGCTGTTCGGCGTGCCGTTGCATGTGAAGGACAACCTCTTCGTTGCTGGCTCGCGGACCACATTCGGCTCGAAGTTGATGGAAACGAACGTGACCTCCGAAGATTGCCCGGCCGTCGAACGGCTGCGCAAGGCGGGCATGATCGTTGTCGGACGCACGAACTCGCCGGAGTACGGTTGGAAGGGAGTGACCGACAATCGCGTGTTCGGGATCACTCGCAATCCCTGGAACACTAAGCTGACTCCAGGCGGTTCAAGTGGCGGAGCCTCAGCGGCGGTCGCGGCCGGAATGGGACCAATCGGACTTGGCACGGATGGCGGCGGCTCGCTGCGCATCCCAGCTTCGTTCAGCGGAGTGTTCGGATTCAAAGCGAGTTTCGGTCGCATTCCGAATTGGCCGGGCAGCGGTGGAGCGATGCTGCGGCACATCGGCACGATCACGCGCAGCGTGGCCGATATGGCCGTCGCGCTCGACGTGCTGGCCGGCCCTGATTCGAGAGACTTGTTGTCGCTGCCCGCGACCAGCGAGCGTTATTCGGACAACCTGGACTGCGGCATTCGCGGCAAGCGAATCGCCTTCAGCCCGAATCTCGGCTACGCCCGCGTCGATCCAGAAGTCGCTGCGATCTGTCAGCGAGCCGCCGAACGATTCGCCGAGGCGGGCGCGATCGTCGAACCAGTGCAACTCGACTGGCGCGATCCCTACGACGCTTGGAGCGTGTTCTTTTTCGGGACTGCCGCCGCGTCGCTCGAAAAGAAGCTGCCGACGCATGGCGAGTTGCTCGATCCCGGTCTGCGACGAGTCGTCGAGGCAGGACTCAAGCTGCGCGGAGTGGACTTCGCGAACGCGCTCGCCGCGCGACATGATTTCTGGGAACAAGTGCGGCGTATCTACGAGCGCTTTGATCTGCTGCTCTGTCCGACGCTTCCCGTGCCGCCATTCGCCGTCGGCCAAGACGATGCTGATCCCATCGGCGGTGAAAATCTGGGGCCGCTGCAATGGACTCGCTTCACCTACCCGTTCAATCTTACTGGCCAACCGGCCGCGAGTGTCCCCGCCGGGTGGACTCAGTCCGGGCTACCTGTTGGTCTGCAAATCATCGGCAACCGTTTCGCGGACTTGCTGGTGCTGCAAGCCTCGCGAGCTTGGGAACAAATCCAACCGTGGAGTGACCGACGACCCAAGTTGGAACCGTCGTGAAAATCCATCGCGTTCGAGCCTCCTCATTGAATGCGATTGCGAGTCCAAGTCGCCAACAAAGGCCCGTTGGGATGACTCGACTCACTCTGCAATTTTCCAACGCTACGAATCAACCAGTCCACTTTGCCCTGCCGGACACCGATCCAACAAAACGCATTCGGTGCATCGCGGCTTCCTCGCCGCACAAACCTCGCGCCCGTGGCGGATGAGTTGAATGTGGAAGTCCAACACGCGCTCGGGCGGAACCAGCCGCGCGAGTTCGGCGTGAGCGTTCGCCTCATTCGTCTTCGATCCAATCAGGCCAAGCCGCTGACTGACTCGATGCACATGAGTATCCACCGGAAGAATCGGTTTGCGGCACGCAAACAACAGCACGCACGCGATCGTCTTCGGCCCCACTCCTGGAAACCGCCGCAAGTACTCGCACGCGTCGTCGAGCGGCCACTCATGCAAAAACTCCAGCGACAACTCCCCACGCTCCTCATGCAGCCGCTGCAACACCGCTTTGATTCGCGGAGCTTTTTGATTGGCCAACCCCGCGATGCGAATCGCATCAGTCACTCGTTCGACGGATGCTCGCCGCACCGCCTCCCAATCCCGAAACCGCCGCCGCAGTTCTTCAAACGCCGCACCGCTATTCGAGTCAGTCGTGTTCTGCGAAAGGATTGTCGCAATCAACTCATCCAACACCGGCAGTTGCTCCGGCGGCTCCACCGGTCCGAAGACACGTTCCAGCCGGCGAAGAATCACCGTCACTTGCGAACGCGATTGCATGGATGCCATCCCCATCGGGGTCAGTTTGAAAATTCATCGCGACACGCCTACTCCGCCAAGATTTCAGCAGACGATCGACTTGCGGCGGTTGACGTAGTCCCAGACGACGAAGCGGTCGAGGTCTCGGCCGGCGGTGAAGAAGACTCGGCCTTTGGTCGTTTCGGCGACGCGATGCGCGAAGCGGATGTCTTCGTGCGACTGATTCCAGGTCGCGAGCAGAAAGATATTGATGACGATCCCCTCGCGCTGGCAGAGCAACGCCTCGCGCATCGTCGCCGCTTCGGTGAGCGGGTCAGACGGGTACAGCAGATACAGGTCTGATCCGTCGAAGTGCGCGGTCGGCAGGCCGTCAGTGATGAGAATGATCTGCCGGTTCGGAGTGTCACGGTTGTTGAGAAACTGTCGGCCAAGTTGCAGCGCGTGTTGGATGTTCGTGAAGTGTGGAGGAATCATCGACTCGGAGATGTCCGCGTTGCTCATGTCGGCTCGCAACCGCACGACCGGATCGAAGATCGTTACCGGCTTCGGCAACAGCGAGACGACATCGCCCATCGGCACCGGCCGCGCAAAGCTGGCCATCTCGATGAATTGCAGGAAGTCACCGGGGTATTCCTTGCGGATCAGACCATCGAGCGCGAGAGCCATCCGCTTCACGCTGACGTACAGCCCGTCGTAGCGCATCGAGCCGCTCATGTCCATCAGCACGGCGGTCGCGCACTTCGGGTTGTTCCGCGTCCGATGAATGACGATGTCTTCGGGCTTGAGCCGCAACGTAGCCGTCATCGCTCCGCGTGACGAGCCTTTCTGGTTTGACGTTGAACGATTCGAAGCATTCGTAAGCGTGTCGTCTGAAGGGGCATCACGCGGGAGCGTGATGGCTACGTTTTCGGATGCCGTGCGCAGCATCGCGTTGATCAGCGTCTGCGGGATGTCCATCTGTGTGACGGAGTCGCCGAATTCGTACTCCTTTGTCGTCTGCAATTCGACGGCACCCTCCCCGATGATCGGGCCTTGATGCCGGCCGCTGCGAGACGCCTGCAACTGGCTGAAGATTTTTTCGAGCAGCTTCCCTTGGAACAGCCGATATGCCTGCGGCGTGAGTTGGTAGCCTCGTTTTGTTTTTTCGAGACCTTGCTGCTCGGCCATTTGCCGCATCAACTCTTCGACCTGCTGTTGCAGTTGAGCCAGCCCTTCGAGCTGTTCTTCATCCGCAAATTGCGATAGCTCTTGCAGGTCGATGATCGCGATCTGCGCCGTCTTCGCCGCCTCTTCGAGTTGCTTGAGCAGCCGGTCGATCGTTTCGAGCTCCTCTTT
>CAZILR010000104.1:0-11262 GCA_964539995.1 uncultured Planctomyces sp. | reverse complement strand
CAGTCACGAACCAAGACTACTTCGGCTGGTCTGTCGCGTCGTTGGGTGATCTAGACGGCGACGGTGTGACCGATCTGGCCGTTGGGACCATCCACACGAGCGGAGTGAATTCGAGTCGTGGCGCGGCCTATGTGCTGCTGCTGAACTCAAATGGCACTGTGAAGAACAGCGTCAAGATTGCCAGCGGCACAAATGGCGGACCCACGCTCGCGGATCTTGATCGGTTCGGTTGGTCAGTCACCTCTCTGGGCGACTTGGACGGCGACGGCATCACCGACTTGGCGGTCGGTGCAATGGGAAAGAGTACCGGGGGCATTTATCGTGGCGCGGTGCATGTGCTGATGCTGAATGCGAATGGCACAGTGAAGAACAGCGTCAAGATTGCCAGCGACACGAACGGTGGCCCCACGCTGACGAACAACGACAGCTTTGGCCGGTCGGTGTCTTCGCCAGGAGACTTGGATGGCGATGGCAACCCGGATTTGGTTGCTGGAGTTCGTTTTGGCGGCACCGGAGGCGCGGATCGCGGTGCGTTGCAGGTACTGTTGCTGAACTCGAACGGGACCGTGAAGAGCAGCGTCAAAATCGCCAGTGAGACAAACGGTGGTCCTACACTTGCGGCCTATGATCGCTTCGGTGCTTCCGTAGCGTCGCTGGGTGACCTTGATGGTGACGGCATTAGCGATTTAGCCGTCGGGGCTGTTGGTCCGGGCAACTCGTATCGCGGCGCGGTGCATGTGCTGTTCTTGGTTCGTTCCGGAACGACTGGGAACGATGTCCTCGTAGGAACCGCGAGCAACGACCACATCCGCGCGGGGGATGGCAATGACGTCCTGCAAGATGGCGGTGGGAGCGACACGCTGGAGGGTGGAGTTGGGAACGACTTGATTCAACTCTCTGGAGGAATCGCCACGATGGTCGTGGATGGTGGGACGGGAACGGATGAGTTGCGGTTCACTGGCTCCGGGCTGGATTTGGATTTGCGAAGCGCGGCGGGGACGACGGTGCAAGGCATCGAGCAGATCGACATCACCGGCAGCGGCAACAACACGCTGCGGCTGACGGCGAACGCCGTGGGTAACTTGTCGGACACGTCCTCCACGCTGACGGTGCTGGCCAACAGCGGCGATACCGTGTTCCTCGGCGGTGGGTGGACCATCGAGACCTTGGAAGGGAGCGGCGTGGCCGAGGTTCGCGTCTACACCCAAGGAGGCGTCACCGCCAAGGTCAGTACCTCCGCGACGGTTTATCTGGCGGAAGCCTTGCTCACGGTGACGACGACCAGCGACGTCATCAACGCCAACGACGGTGTACTCTCACTACGCGAAGCGATCATCGCGTCCAACGTCACGACGGCCGTGGAATTAATCTCCATCCCGGCGGGAACCTTCACACTGTCGCGAACCGGGACGGGCGAGGATGCGGCCTCAACTGGTGACTTAGACATCACTCAGTCAGTCACGATCGTTGGTGCCGGCACCGGTCAGACGATCATCGACGGGGGGCAGATTGACCGCGTGTTTGACGTGCATGGCGTCGCGGTGACGATGAGCGATCTGGCGTTCCAGAACGGCAAGACGCCGGGCACGACGGCTGCCGACGGCGGTGGTCTCAGAAATCTGGGTGGCAATGTTACGCTCCGCCGAATCACCGCCGCCAATAGCCAGACGCAAGCGGATGGTGGAGCCATCTACAACGTGACGTCCAGCACGTTGACCGTCACGGACTCGACGTTCTCCGGGAACTCGTCCACATCGAATAACGGCGGCGCGATCAGCAATCAAAGCGGGTCGTCAATGACCATCGAACGCACGACGTTTGTTGGTAACACGGCGGCGCTCAGCGGTGGTGCCATCGTGACGGACAGTGGAGCGGTGGGGATCGCGATTCGGAATTCGACGTTTTCGGCGAACATCTCCGGTGGAACGGGCGGTGCGGTTCGAGTACTCCACCCCAGCGCCAACGTGACGTTCGAGCGCAATACCGTGACGCTCAACGCGGCTGCCACCGGCGGCGGAGTCGCTGCGGATCAGGGGACTTTCCAGATCAAGAACAGCGTCGTCGCGGGCAATACCGCCACGACGAATCCGGATGTGAACGGCACGTTCACGAGCAACGGCTTCAACTTCATTGGGATCGTCGGTTCGGCCAGCGGCTTGACGGACGGAGCCAACGGGAATCAGGTGGGGACGAGCGGCAGTCCGCTGGATGCCATGCTTGGGACGCTCCAGAGCGGCGGGCCGAACTCGACGCATTCGCCGCTGACGGGGAGTCCGCTGATTGATGCGGGGAACAACAGTGGTGCTCCGCTGCTCGATCAGCGTGGGGCGTTGCGAGTGGTCGATGGCGACGGCAACGGGACGGCGACGGTCGATATCGGGGCGGTCGAGTATTCGTCGAACGGATTCAGTTTCTACGTCGATAGCACGGTGGACTCGGTCGATGCGAATCCGGGGGACGGAATTGTCGCGGACTCGCAAGGCCGGCGGACGCTGCGAGCGGCAGTGATGGAGGCCAATGCTCGGCCGGGTGCGGATGCCATCACGCTGGCGGCGGGGACGTACACGTTCACTCTGGCGGGCGAACTGGAGAACGCCGCTCTGATGGGAGACCTCGACATTACGGGGCCGCTGACGATCCTCGGTGCTGGAACCAGTAGCTCGATCATCAGCGCCGCGCAGTTGGATCGCGTGTTCCAAGTTTTCAGTGGTGCGTCACTGACGTTGCGAGACCTCACGATCACTGGCGGAAGGACGACAACCGGAGCAGGGCTGGATGTTGGGGCGGCTGTTGGCGGTGGCATTTTTAGTCAGGGAACTCTGGCTCTGGATCGAGTCACTGTGACCGGCAATGAAGTGACAATCAGCGGCGGTGCGGGAGGTGGCATCTTCACGGCCGTCGGAGCCACGACCACGATCATCGACTCAACGCTGAGCAACAACGCGGCCTCTGGCGGAGCGTTGGCGAGCGGTGGTGCTCTCTTCAACCACGGTCACACGGTGATCGAACGGAGCACATTGAATGGAAACTCGGCAGGGTCCGGCGGTGCGATCGGACTCGATAGCTACGGCCAAGGTATTGAGGTTCGGAACTCGACGATCAGCAGCAATACCGCAGCCACAACCGGGGCCATTTATTCGTCGAACGGCTTTGTGCTGATTGAGAATTCGACAATCACCGCGAATGTCGCGACGGGAGCCGGTGGTGCTCTCAATGGTGGTGGCGGTGCCTCGCTGATTTACTTGCGGAACACGATTGTCGCGGGCAACACGGATTCCACCGGGGCCTCTGACACCTACGGCAACGGTGTTCGCTCGCTGGGCAACACCCTGGTCGGTGCGACGAACTCCACCGGCATTGTGAACGGATCGAATGGCAATCTCGTCGGCACGACGGCCAGTCCGATCGACGCCAAGCTCGGTGCTCTTGCCAACAACGGCGGCACCACGCTGACTCACGCTCTGCTGGCGGGAAGCCCGGCGATTGATGCGGGAATGTTCTCGGCAACGGTGTCTCGCGAGCAGCGTGGGACAGGACGGAATGTCGATGGCGATCTGAATGGAACCTCGCTGCCAGATATTGGAGCGGTCGAGTACTTCCCAGCGGGGACTTTCCTGGTCGATACGGTTTATGACGGAGCCGATGCGGTCGATGCGACTCCGGGGGATGGGCTGGCGGTCGATAGTTCGGGACGACACACGCTGCGAGCGGCCATTCAAGAGGCGAACGCGCTGGCCGGTCGGCAGAACATTGTCATCCGTGCGGGGACTTATCTGTTCGAGGCGGCGTCTCCCAGCGAAGACGCGGCAGCGGAGGGAGATTTGGACATCACGGGTGATGTCAGCATCGTTGGTGCGGGAGCCTCAGTGACATCGATCAACGGCCAGTCGTTCGATCGCATCTTCCACATTCGGAATTCCGCGAACGTAACGATTTCGGGGCTGACCATCAGCGGCGGTTCGGCTCAGAGCAACGAAAGCGGCGGCGGCATCTTCAACGAGAACGGTACGTTGAATTTGATCGACAGCATTCTCATCGGGAACACGGCTAACGGCACGAATCAAGGAGGCGGCGGACTGTACAGCGCCACGGCTGCGACGACGTTGATCGAACGCTCGATCATCACCGGCAACGGTGGGTTCCTTGGCGGCGGTGTCTGGGGAAACGGGCGGCTGACCATTCTTTCCAGCACGATCAGCGACAACTCGGCCGAGAGTCAGGGTGGCGGCGTCTTCGGACAAAGCGACGTGCGCATCAGCAACAGCACGATCTCAGGCAACACCACCGACGGTCATGGTGCCGGCGTGCGGGCCGAGAATCTGATCATCGAACAATCGACGATCACCAACAACTTCTCGACGACACAGGGTGGTGGCATCTCCGGCCGAGCGTTCTTGTCGAACACGATCGTCGCAGGGAACGGCAGCGGCAACACGACCAGCGAAGACATCGGCGGGACGGTCGTGTCGCTCGGCAACAACTTGATCGGCGACGGCACGGGAGCGATCGGGATCACTCACGGAGTGCATGGCGATTTGGTGGGAACCGAAGCGACTCCGATCAATCCGCAGTTGGGAAGCCTCGCCAGCAACGGTGGAGTCGTGCAGACGCATCGGTTGCTCGCCACCAGTCCGGCGATTGATGCGGGACGCGAATTTGCGGGCAGCCTGACGACCGACGCGAATGGCATTGTGCGAGTGCTCGACGGCAATCAAGACGGGACGCGAACCATCGACATCGGAGCGGTCGAGTACGTCCCCGGCTTCGTCGTGAACACGATCTTCGATTCAGTCGATGCGAATCCTGGGAACGGCCTCGCGGCCGATGCCAACGGCCTGACGTCGCTGCGAGCAGCCGTGATGGAGGCCAACACACTGGCGGGGACGCAGACGATTTATCTCCCCGAAGGTCTCTTCGGTCTCTCGCTGTCTGGGTTGAACGAGGATGCGGCCGCGACCGGCGACTTCGACGTGACGAGCGCGATCATCGTGGTCGGTACCGGCAACAATTCGATCATCGACGCTCGCAGCTACGACCGCGTCTGGCAGGTGAAATCGACTGGCTCGTTGACGCTTCGCGATCTGACGGTGACGGGAGGCGTGTTGTCGGCGGCACATGGTGGCGGCCTCTTCAACGAAGGTGGTTCGCTGACTCTCGAACGAGTCACCGTGACGGGAAACTCGGTCAGCGCCAGCAGTAGTGTGGGTGGTGCGATTTACACGAGCCCCGGCGGCACGACTGACATTCGGTACTCGACGCTCTCGAAGAACTCGGCTGTGTTTGGCGGCGCGCTGCACAACGACGGCTCGACAACCATTCTCGGCAGCACGATCACCGCGAACACGACCAGCAACAGCGGCACGATCTACGCCAACACGTCGATGACGATCACGCAATCGACGATCAGCGGAAATCAAGCGGCAGCAGCCTCGGTGCTGAACACGACCACCGGCTCTGCGAATGTCTTGGTCGACCAATCGACAATCGCGAACAACGTCTCAACCGGCAGCACTTCGACGTTCGGGATCGGTGGTAGTTCGATTGTTCGGCTGCGAAACAGCATCGTGGCCGGAAACACGGACGATCTGGGAGCATCGGACCTCGAACAGGCCCTCACCTCGCTGGGCAACAACTTGATCGGAGTCCAATCGGGAAGTGGCAATCTGACCAACGGCGTCAACGGGGACATCGTTGGGACGAGCGGTTCACCGGTGAATGCTCAGCTCGGAGCGCTCGCCGACAACGGCGGACTCACTCAAACGCATACGTTGTTACCGAACAGCCCCGCGATTGATGCCGGCAGTTTGAGCGGTTCGGCTCAGACTCGCGACCAGCGAGGCGCGGTGCGTTCGACCGATGGCAACGGGGACGCCATCGCACGGCTCGACATCGGGGCCGTCGAGTTCCAATCGGGCTTCGTCGTCACGAGCACACTCGACACGGTTGATGCCAATCCCGGCGACGGCATCGCGGCCGACAGCGCCGGACGCACGACACTCCGCGCGGCAATCATGGAAGCCAACGCACTGGCGGGTGAGCAAACGATCGTGCTGCTCGACGGCGTTTACCTGCTGACACTCGCTGGAAGCAACGAGCAGAACGCAGCGACCGGCGACCTGGACATCAAAGGGAATTTGACACTGATCGGAGTCGATCCGACGACCGCGATCATCGATGCCAATTTGATCGACCGAGCGTTTGAAATCGTCGCCGGTGTGACGGCACGGATCGAGGGAGTCACGATTCGTCGCGCCAGCAACAACAGCACGTCGGACGGCGGCGCGATTCGGAATGACGGCACTCTGACGCTCGCGCGTGACATTCTGCGAGACAACAGCGACAGGAGTAACCATGCGGGCGGTGCGATCTACAGCACGAACGTACTGACGGTGCTCGACAGCCAGTTCACCAACAACGTGGGTGGACCCGGTGGAGCGATCGGCAACGATGGTTCTCTGACAATCGACCGCACCACCTTCGATCACAACTCACAGATCGGTTTCAGCTTTGGTGGCGGAGCGATCCAGAACTACGCCGGCGCGGAATCGTTGACCATCACCAACAGCACGTTCTCCTACAACTCCGCGCAAGGCCCCGGTGGAGCGATCGCCAATAGCTCGACCGCCGCCGCGACGATTCAAAACTCGACGTTTTCCGGGAACGCAACGGGCAATCCCGGTGGAGCAATTTACGCCAGCGGCTCCGGCGGGATGACGCTGACCAACGTGACGATCACGCTGAACTCGGCCGATACCGGCGGCGGTGTGGCCCGCGCGGCGGGAGCGTTGACGCTGAAGAACACCGTGAGCTCCGGCAACTCGGCGACGACGGCGAATCCCGATGTCAGCGGTGCGATCACGTCGGGCGGCAATAACTTCATCGGCATCGTCGGCACGGCGACGGGACTGACCCACGGCAGCAACGGCGATCAAGTCGGGACATCCGGTAGTCCACTGGATGCCAAGTTGGGGACGCTGACGAACAACAGCGGCACGACGTTGACGCACGCTCCCTTGTCGGGCAGCCCGCTGATCGACGCGGGAGCGACGGTTTCCGCAATCGTCGATCAACGGGGCTATGCTCGGACATACGACGGGGACAGTAACGGTTCGGTGCTGACGGATATCGGGGCCGTCGAGTTCGGTTCGATCCCGGACACGCTCGACTACAGCGACGCGCCCGATACGACCAGCGGCACGGGAGTCGGCAACTACCAAACGCTGCTGACGAACAACGGCCCGCGACATCACATCGGCTCGACATTTAACACGCTGCGATTGGGAGCCTCTGTCGATGGCGAGAGCAACGGAACTTCCTCCACGCGAGCCAATGCCGACGATCTCTTCACCTCCCCCGCGAAAGACGACGAAGACGGCCTCGTGGAACCGGCCCTCGACCTGGTGCTGACCGTCGGAGCCGCTCCCGAAGTGCGCGTGCGAGCCACCAACATCACCGGCTCCGCGGCAACGCTCTACGGCTGGATCGACATCACCCGCGACGGCCTCTTCGACAACTCGACCGACCGCATCTCGGTGACCGTGCCCACCTCAACCAGCAACGGCACGTTCATTCTGACGTTCCCGACAATCCCGACGACGACCGCTGCGGGTGCGACCTACGCCCGCTTCCGCCTGAGCACCGACACCGCTGCGGCCAACTCCATCGGTGAAGCGAATGACGGTGAAGTTGAAGACTACACAGCAACGATCACGCTACGCAGTGACGGCACCGCCAACAGCGCAAAGAACGTGAAGATTGCCAGCGGCACCAACGGTGGGCCAACTCTGGTGGACAACGATAACTTTGGTGCCAGTGTTTCAGCGATTGGTGATTTGGACGGCGACGGCACGGTGGACCTCGCGGTTGGAGCTCCGAAAGACGATACCGGAGGTGCGAATCGCGGAGCGCTGTATATCCAATTCATGAATCCGAATGGAACGGTAAAGAACCACGTCAAAATTACGAGCGGTTCAAATGGGGGACCGTCGTTAAGTGATGGAGACTATTTTGGTCAGGTTGTCACCACTCTTGGAGATCTGGACGGAGATGGCGTGATGGATTTGGCCATCGCGGCTGCATTCGATGGAACTGGTGGGACTCAGCGTGGGGCCGTGTATGTCCTGAAAATGAACTCGAATGGGACAATTAAGGCGAGCACGAAGATTGCTAGTTCCACAAATGGCTTACCAGCCCTTTCCGACTCGGACTTCTTCGGAGCAGTTGCGGGGATCGGAGACTTTGATGGCGATGGGGTTCCCGACATGGTGGTTGGAGCCCCCGGTGCTGACGTAAACGGCACAACGAATGGTGCTATCTATGTTCTGACTTTGAATTCCGATGGTTCGGTGAAGTCGTCTGTAAAAATTGGAAGCAATCTCAACGGGATGACAACGCTCTCAGACGATGACTTTTTCGGTCAGTCAGTTGCCTCTCTCGGTGATCTCGATGGTGACGGCGTCACCGATTTGGCTGTCGGAGCGTTTGGCGATGACACAGGAGGAAGTGGACGTGGAGCGGCGTATGTCTTGTTCATGAACGCCAATGGAACCGTCAAAAGCAGCGTGAAGATCGCGAATCAAACAAATGGCGGCCCCACTTTGGGAGATGGTGCCGTTTTTGGAGAGTCGGTGGCCAGTCTTGGCGACTTAAATGGAGATGGCGTGACTGATCTCGCGGTCGGCGCTGATTTGGACGCATCCGTGAGTCCAGGCAAGGGAGCGGTTTATGTATTGTTCCTCAATTCGAATGGCTCTGCCAGCAGTTCATTGAAGATCGCCAGCAACACCAACGGCGGGCCCGATCTCCTCAACGGTTCTCGATTCGGTAATGCCATCACACGAGTCGGAGACTTAGACAGCGATGGCGTCGCGGACTTTGTAATCGGCGACTTCGGAAACGACACCAACGGCACGAATCGCGGTGCGGTGCATGTCTTGTTCTTGAACCGCTTCAATGTTGCTCCGGTCATCACATCGTCAAACAGCGCAACGGTGGCGGAGAATTTGACCAGCGTAGTGACGCTGACGGCGACGGATGCGGACTTGGATTCGGTCGGCTTCTCCATCACCGGCGGAGCGGACGCAGCGCGATTTCAAATTGTTGGCAGTGGGTTGAGATTTCAAACGGAGCCAAACTTTGAAGTTTCTACGGATGCGGACGCCAACAACATTTATGTCGTCCAGGTGCAGGCGAATGACGGGTTCGGAGGACTCACGACTCAGACGATCACCGTCACCGTCACGGACGTGAATGAATTTGATCCGGTGTTGAATGATGCCACCTTCAATGTGGCCGAGAATGCAACGAACGGGACGACGGTGGGAACGGCTGTCGCTACTGATGGCGATGCGACGAAGAACTTCAGCTACAGCATCACGGCCGGGAATGGGCTGGGCATCTTCGCGATCAATGCGGCGACGGGAGCGATCACTGTTGCGGATCGGACGAATTTGAATCGTTCGATTGGTTCCGTCTCTCTGACGGTGCAGGTCAGCGACGGTGGACCGGGTTCGGCGAAGATCGATACGGCGATCGTGACGATTCCGGTCGCGGCGTTCGCGGTCAACAAGACGACGGCCTCGGTCACGGAAGCGGGCGGCACCGAAAGCTTCACGGTCGTGTTGACGGCTCAGCCGACGTCGAATGTCGTCATCAACGTGGTCAGTGGCGACACGACCGAGGCGACGGTCAGCCACGCAACACTCACTTTCACGACGGCGAACTGGAACACGGCTCAGACGGTGACGGTCACGGGAGTCGATGACTTCCTCGACGACGACAACGTCACTTCGACGATCACGTTGTCGGTCGATGATCCCAGCAGCGACAACGTGTTCGACGGGCTGGTCGATCAGACACTGAGCGTCACGACGGCCGACAACGATGTGTCGGGATTCACGGTCCTGCAATCGGACGGATCAACGTCCGTCAGCGAGACGGGGACGACCGACACGTTCACCGTCGTGCTGACGGCTCAGCCGACATCGAACGTCGTCATCAGCCTGACCAACGGCGACGCATCCGAACTCTCGCTCGACAAGACGACGCTGACCTTCACGCCCGGCAATTGGAATGTCACGCAGACGGTCACGGTGACCGGAGCCGATGACGCTTTGGATGACGGCGATATCAGTTCGACAATCACGCTGTCGATCGTCGATGGTTCGAGCGACGACACGTTCGATTCCGTCGCCGATCAAACCGTGAGCATCACGACAACCGACAACGATGTATCGGGGTTCGTCATCAATCAGACGGGCGGAGCAACGTCGGTCAACGAATCGGGAACGACCGACACCTTCACGGTCGTGTTGACCGCTCAGCCGACATCGGATGTGGTGGTCAGCGTCGTCAGCGGAGACACCAGCGAAGCAACGGTCTCGGCCGGCACGTTGACCTTCACGACCGCCAATTGGAACACACCTCAGACGGTGACCGTCACGGGAGTGGATGATTTCCTGGACGATGGCGATATCAACTCGACGATCACGCTTTCGGTTGTCGATGGTTCGAGCGCTGATACGTTCGATTCCGTCGCCGATCAAACCGTGAGCGTCACCACGACGGACAACGATGCGTCGGGTTTCGTGGTGACTCAATCAGGCGGTTCCACGTCGGTCAGCGAAACCGGAACGACCGACACGTTCACCGTCGTGCTGACGGCTCAACCGACTTCGGATGTGGTGATCAGCGTCGTCAGCGGTGACACCAGCGAGGCAACCGTCTCAGCGGCGACGCTGACCTTCACGCCGGCGAACTGGAACACGGCTCAGACGGTGACCGTCACCGGAGCGGACGACTTCCTGGACGACGGCGACATCGGCTCGACGATCACGCTGTCGGTCGCCGATGGTTCGAGCGATGACACGTTCGATTCCGTCGCCGATCAAACCGTGAGCGTCACCACGACGGACGACGATGTGTCGGGCTTCGTCATCAATCAGACGGGCGGAGCGACGTCGGTCAACGAATCGGGAACGACCGACACCTTCACAGTCGTGTTGACCGCTCAGCCGATCTCCAATGTCGTCATCAGCGTGGTCAGCGGTGACACCGGCGAAGCGACGGTTTCTGCGGCGACGTTGACCTTCACGCCAGCCAATTGGAACACGGCTCAGACGGTGACCGTCACAGGAGCAGATGATTTCCTGGACGACGGTGACATCGGCTCGACGATCACGCTGTCGGTGGTCGATGGTTCGAGCGATGACACGTTCGACGCGCTGGCCGATCAGACGGTGGGAGTCACGACGATCGACAACG
>CAZILR010000103.1:10132-11296 GCA_964539995.1 uncultured Planctomyces sp. | reverse complement strand
GCGAAGCTCGAACATCCCAACATCGTCACCGCCTACGACGCCGACCGAGCGAACAATACGACGTTTCTCGTGATGCAGTTCGTCGATGGCGACGACTTGTCGGCGATCGTCAAAAAGTCGGGGCCGATGGCGGTAGACCGCGCCGTCGATTGCGTGTTGCAAGCGGCTCGCGGGTTGGAGTTCGCTCATCAGCAAGGGGTCATTCATCGGGACATCAAACCGCACAATTTGTTGCTGGGCAAAGATGGCGTGCTGAAAATTCTCGACATGGGACTGGCCCGCATCGAGGACGCGGCCGGCAGTTCGCACGAAGCGACGCTGACCGGAACCGGCGCGGTGATGGGGACCATCGACTACATGTCACCGGAGCAGGCGCTCGACACAAAGACGGCCGATGCCAAGAGTGATATCTATTCGCTCGGCTGCACACTGTTCTATCTGCTGACGGGGGCCGCGCCGTATCCGGCCGACACGGTGATGAAACGCTTGCTGGCACATCGTGAGTCACCGATCCCGCCGCTCTCTGCCGCACCGCCCTCCGTTGCCGCGATCTTCCGCCGCATGGTCGCGAAGAAGCCGCAGGATCGGTACGGCTCGATGACCGAGGTCATTGCCGACTTGCAGCGTTGTCTGACCTCGCCGGTGACGGCTCCCGTTCCGATTCACACACCGTCGGAAGACACGAACTTCAGCGACTTCCTGAAGATGATTTCTCAGCCGGGGAACTCAGCGACGTCGGCCGCATCGGCGAGTCCACAGGCGGCGACGAAGGTGACGAGCGTGCTGCCGAACTCGGCGATGTCGGCGGACGCACCCACGGTGCAGTATCGGGAAGGCGTGTCCGACGACACCGACCCACAGACGTTGACGAGCGTGACTGACGCTGGAAATCTGCGGCGAATCAGTCGTCAGAAATTGCGAAGCAGAAACGCTCTGCTGGCAACGGCAGGTGTGGTGCTGTTGTTGCTGGGAGGCTTATGGCTGTTTCGCACTCCGCGTGGTGCCGTGCAAATCGAAATCACCGACGAGCAGGCTGAAGTCACGCTCGGCGAGACCGGCCAGATCGTGCGTGGCAAGACGGACGAGACCGTCAAACTTCCGATTGGCGAGCATGTGCTGCACGTTCAGTGCGGCGAAATCGAATTCGACACACCGGCGATCACC
>CAZILR010000103.1:4181-10032 GCA_964539995.1 uncultured Planctomyces sp. | reverse complement strand
TTCCGAGGGACTATCGAGCAGGTCCGCATTTCCAGGGGAGTCCGCACCGCGTTGACGGCAGTGCCAGCGGGACGCCTCCCCAAAGAGAAATCGACGATCGCCCTGTATCACTTCGACGAAGGTCGCGGAGACATTCTCAAGGACTCGTCCGGCAACAACCATCACGGCAAGATCGTCGGCGCGAAGTGGGTCAGTTCATCGTCAGTACCGTCGCTCGTTTCGGATTACGAATTGGAATTTGACGGGGTGGATGACTATGTCGATCTGCCGTCGCTCACCTGCGACACAGGGAAACCGATCACGCTGGAAGGTTGGGTGACGCCGGCTTCTGTGGGGGCGCATTCGCACATCTTGGTTCTGCATGGCGAAACCACCGTCTCGATCCAGCAATCCGAAGGTTCGTGGCACGGTTTACGACTGCGCCAAGGTGGGCTTCAAATGCTCGCCGCGCCAAATGCCCCCCCGACGAGTGGCCAGCCGAGGCATTTGGCCCTGGTGTGGGATGGAACTCGGCAACGTCTGTTCGTGGACGGCAAAGGTGCGTCGCACGAGTCGGGCGGAGGTGCCAATCAGTGCGGTGCCAGTGGCGCATTGCTCGGCTGTGTGCGGCTCACGGATTCCGATCCGATGCTGAGATGTTTTTTCGGTGGCCGGATCGACGAAGTTCGCGTCTCCAAATCGGTTCGTTATGAGAAGGACTTCACTCCGTCGCAACATTTCCAGACGGACAAAGACACGCTCGCCCTGTATCACTTCGACGAAGGTCGTGGAGATGTTTTGAAGGACTCGTCCGGTAACAACCATCACGGCAAGATCGTCGGCGCGAAGTGGGCGAAGGCGGATGGAACGACATCGCAGCGCGAGGCCATTGACTGGCTGCTCTCAATGGGGGCTCAAGTGCTGGTTGGTCCGGGCGGGGCGACCGAAGATATTAAGAGTTACGCGGAATATGTCAGCAAGAATCAGCCTGTTTCGGTCGTCTCGTTGAACAACGCGGCCGTTACGGACAATGATCTCGAACGACTATTGATCTTTCCCGACATCTTTTCGGTGAACTTGATCTGTAATCAACTCGGCGATGCTGGTCTGTCTCACTTGGCCAATCTACCGAAACTGACTTCGCTGTCGCTGACCGGATCGCAGGTGACCGATCGGGGCCTGCTACCGTTGCTCAAACGCCGTGCCTTGAGGGTTCTGCATGTCGGCAACAACCCACTGAGCGCCGAGAGCTTGAAGACGATCGGCCAGCTCACCGAATTGACCGAGCTGGGTTTGGAGGGGCTTCCCTTGACCGATGCTTCGCTGGCCGAGCTGGAAAAACTTCCGAACCTGACGGATCTCAGAATCGTGGGGTGTAAGCCATTGACCGACGCCTGCGGATCGACACTCGCCCGGCTTCCGAAGTTGAGTTCGCTCAGAGTCGATAACACGGAACTTGGCGACGAGGGTGTCCGAAAACTCTCCGAGTCGAAGAGTCTTTCAAACATGAGTCTTTACGGCACCAAGATCACGGACGCGTCCGTGCCACACCTCAGTCGGATCAAGTCACTGACACACTTGGGTGCTCAAGAAACGGGACTGACGGCCGCAGGGGTGAAGCAACTCGCGGCCGCTCTGCCGCAGTGTCTGATCGCCAGCAATCACGGGAATTTTGAGCCAAGCAAGTCGATCGTGTTGATTCGCGACAAACAGCCAGCGGGTGAGTTCGCGACGCTGGCCGAAGCGTTCGCTCAACTCGGTGAGGACAACGTCATCGAGATTCACGGCAACGGGCCGTTTGCGGTGGGGGCACTCGAAGCGTCAGGCAAGAAATCACTGACGATGAAATCGGCTCCCGGATACCGGGCAAGGGTTGTGGCCACGGCCCACGAGAGAAACCTCGTCTTCAATTGTACGGGAACTCAATTCGTGACCGTCGAGGGGATCGAGTTCGTCAGTCATGCTCCGAGCGTGTGGTTCGCCGGCACAAACATGCCCGAACAAGTTTGGGACTTTCGCAATTGCTGGCTCGTCAGTGTGAATTCGCAAACCCCAAACGGTATCACTTTCGGCGGAGCGAAACTGCGACTGGAGGACTGCCTGCTGATTCAGCGGAATGTCCATGACAGCTTGAGTCTCTACGGACAAGTTCCCCAGCAACTCGAACTCGTCAACTGCGTGGCGTTCTTGCCCGACGGTCGGCCGATTTACCAAACGCGCCCTGGCAATGCCGAATTCGAGATCAACCACTCCTTCCGACTCGAACGCAACACGATCTATGCGGAGTTGCATTTGAATTTAGCCAACTCGGAAAAGAAAAAGTCCACGTTGATCGAACCCGAAGGGAACCTCTTTTTGCAGCCGGCATTGGGACTGACGGGGGGCCAAATCGACTCGACGGAGCTTCGCTGGAAGGGGCGAGACAATGCCTATGCGACTGGCGTCGTCACCAATTGGCAACAACCGACGAAGCCCGTCATTCCGTTGCCATCGTGGATCGGCGATTTGAAACGCGATGAGCAGGGATCGCGTGAAGTCGATGCGGCAACTCCCGGATGGGCTGCGCTGGAAAATGCCGACCTCGATCAGTTCGCCAAGAGTGTTCTCGATCTGGCCAAGACGATGCACGCGACGCACAAGGCCGGAGCCGATGTGTCGAAGTGGCCCGCAGTGGGCACCGTTGCACTGAAGGTCAACGCCCTGGAATTCGATGGCCAGGCGAGCCACGTCGAACTGCCGATGTTTCCGCTCGACGCCACGGGGCCGCTCACGATTGAAGCGTGGTTCACGGCGCAGCCGGGTGACAAGCCGAACGCCAACGATGTCGATGCCAAGACCGACGCGATCTGGTCGCTGCAAAATCCTCAATCGAAGGCGGTCGCGAACTTCATCCTGGATCGCGCCAATGGAGGCTGGTGGTTCGGGGCCGGGATCGAGCGATTGGTGAGGACCGTCTACTACTCATTTACGCGAGTTGACAATCGCGCAGACTTGTACGGCGTTCGCCATCACGCGGCCTTTGTGCGAGAAGGCGATGAGGTGAAAATCTATGTCGATGGAGTGCCGCTCAGAAGTGGGGGAACGATTGTGGATGCGGACAAGACTACGCCCGATCCCTCGATCAAATTCCAGGAAGTCGAAAAGTTCTTTCTCGGTGCAGCAGTCTCGCGCGATGGCAAGAACCTGACTCGCTTCTTCCACGGCAGTCTGGATGAGTTCCGCATTTCCAAGTCTGTCCGATATACGAAGCCCTTCACTCCCGAACCGATCTTCTCGAAGGATGCCGAAACCGTCACGCTCTACCACTTCGACGAAGGCCAGGGCGACGTGCTGACCGACTCGTCCGGCAACAACCACCACGGCAAGATCGTCGGCGCGAAGTGGGTACCTGCGGGCAATCGTTCTGCACCGACATCACCACTGCCGATTGATCGACATGCACTGAGCTTCGACGGAGTGGACGACTACGTCGATCTGCCGACATTTCCGCCGACAGAGTCGTTCACTGTGGAAGCGATCTGCACACCCCTTCGTTACGCTCACGCCCAGGTCGTCTCCAGCAGGGGCTTTTATCTTTCGATGCACAACGACCGACCCTCGTGGAGTCTGGTCGGCAGAGTGGCGAACAATCAGTTCGTCAACATCACCTGTCCGCAGGAAATCGCGAGCGGGCAGCGGGTCACGCTGGCCGGTCTCTATGACGGAAAAAATCTTCGACTGTTTGTCGATGGCAAACTCATCGGTGATACGCCCAGCGACCGGCCCGCTTCCATATTTAGAATCGGATCTGTCACCGGCCCGCCGAATAACTTCTTCCCTGGTACGATTGAAGCGGTGCGGATTACCCGTGGAGTACGCTACGACAGCGATCACTCCATTGATGAACCTTGGCAGCCAGATGAATCAACACTGGTCCTGTACCGCTTCGACGAAGGCAGCGGCGACGTCCTGAAGGATTCCTCCGGCAACAACCGTCACGGCAAGATCGTCGGAGCGAAGTGGGTGAAGGCGGATGGCGGCCCCGTGATCAACAACGAACCCGACCGCAGCGCGGCGAAGTACGTTCTGTCCGTCGGCGGGACGGTGCAGATCAATGACATTCCGCAGGAGTACACCGACGTTCGCGAGTTGCCGAAGTCGCGATTTCGGCTGACGTCGATCATGCTGCATGGCCGCACGCAAGTCAGTGCCGCCGGATTGGCCGCGTGTCGGGGTTGCCAGCATCTGACGCGGTTTCAGCTTTCGGCCTCCGCCCGTGTCGGCGATGCGGGATTGGAGCCGTTTCGCCAATGCAAAAAGCTGAAGAGTCTGGCGCTCAGTGGTACCGGTGTGACGGACGTGGGACTGGACTACTTCAGCGGCTGTCGTGACCTCACGGGTCTGTCATTCCATGAGAATTTGGTGACGGACCTTGGCCTCGCAATCTTCAGGGACTGCCAGAAACTGGAATCCCTCGACATGGCTCATCTGCGGATGACCGAGAAGGGGCTGGGCTATTTTCAAGATTGCCGGAACTTGCAGTCACTGAGCTTGAGCAATACTCCGTTGGGTGATGAAGCGATCGCTCAACTGAAGAGTTTCCCGAAGTTGAAGTCACTCAGTTTTACCAATGAAGTCATGGTCACCAATGCCGGCCTAGCCAGCCTTTCGAGCCTGAAAGGGTTGACGTTTCTGAACCTCACCGCAACGCAAGTCGATGACGTCGGCGTCGAGCCTCTCAAAAAACTGACCAAGCTCACCAGCCTACATTTGAACGGAACCAAGCTGACGGCTGCTGGCCTCGCCCAACTGAAGAAGGCGCTGCCGGACTGCAAGATCGAGGCGGACATTAAGCCATAAGCCAACGAACTCTTGAGATCAGTCTTTTGGAGAGGCTCTGACTGCGACACGTCACTTTGATAAGCTCGGCACACGAGCCTATCACCGGATTCCGACACGCTCGGCAATTCTCACCATGTCACTCTCACGCGACGAATTCACTCAGCAACTGACGGCCAGCGGACTGCTGGACGCTGCGTCTGTCGCGGAGAGTCTTTCAAGCTTGCCGTCCGACAACCAGCCACAGGACGGTGAGGCATTGGCTCGCGCGTTGGTTCAGCAGAGGAAACTGACTCCGTTTCAGGCGGACCAAATCTTCGCGGGCAAGGGGCCGGCGCTGGTGCTGGGGAACTATGTGATTCTCGGCAAGCTCGGACAGGGCGGGATGGGAGTCGTCTACAAAGCCCAGCATCGACGGATGGATCGCCTCGTGGCCGTGAAAGTCTTGTCACCGAGAATCGCGGGGCGTCCTGAATTGACTCAGCGATTTGATCGCGAGGTGCAAGCGGCGGCGAAGTTGACGCATCCGAACATCGTCAAAGCATTGGACGCGGAACTCGACGGCGCGCGGCGATTCCTGGTGATGGAGTACGTCGATGGAGCCGACTTGCTGGCGTTGGTTCGACGCTGCGGCAAGCTGCCGATTCGCTGGGCGATCGAGTTTACTCGGCAGGCCGCGTTGGGGTTGGATTACGCGCATCATCAAGGGATCGTGCATCGCGACATCAAGCCGTCGAATTTGCTGCGCGACAAATCGGGGACGATCAAGATTCTGGACCTCGGACTGGCGCGGATGGCGGTCGCGGACGGGGCGGCGGAACTCACCACGACGGGGGCGGCGATCGGCACGGTCGATTACATGGCTCCTGAACAAGCCGAAGACTCCAGGCATGCGGACGCTCGCGCGGACATTTACAGCTTGGGGATCACGCTGTGGTTTCTGCTGACCGGTCGATTGGCTTACGAGGGTGACTCGGCGATGGCCAAGCTGCTGGCTCACAGCGAGTCGCCGATTCCGTCGCTGCTCGACGCGCGGCCGGAAGTGCCTCCCGAA
>CAZILR010000103.1:0-4081 GCA_964539995.1 uncultured Planctomyces sp. | reverse complement strand
GCGACGGATTTGGAAGTGCTCGCCGATCTCGGCGCGAAGCAGTCGAGCCTGCGAATGCAGGTGGGGTACATCGCCGTGCTCGGCGGTGATCTCGAACGCTATCGCCGTACTTGCCGCACGATGATCGACCAGTTCGGCGACTCGGACAATTTGGAAGACCTGGAACGAGTCTGCAAAGCTCCGCTGCTCGTGGCTGGCGAATTCAAAATCGCGGATCTGCCGTTGGAGCGGTTCGAGAAAATGATCAAGCCGGAGGTTCCGGACAAAGGTCCGACCTATTGGGCCTGCACCACGCGAGCGTATGTCGCCGTCCGCGCGGGACAACCGGCCGAAGCGCTCGACTGGCTGGCGAAGCGAACCATCGGCGAGTACGCGATGCACCTCTACGGCTACCAGCAGTTGGTCAAAGCACAGGCGTTGCATCAACTCGACCGCGGCGACGAGGCTCGCGAGGCGTTCGACGCGGCCGCCTCGAAGATGCCGGCCGAACTGTTGCAATTGCTCGAAGGCCCGCACGACCCGGATTGGCTGATTCTCGAATCCTCAACGCACGGCGACTGGCTGATCATGGCCCTGTTGAAACGCCAAACCGAAGCGGCGCTGAAGATGCCGCCGGGTAAGCCGGAGTGACGATCCCGCGAGCGGTCGTCTTCAACGTAGCCGTCATCGCTCCGCGTGACGAGCCTTTGTCGTTTGACGGCTGTCGCGGTTTGACTGCATGGGCCGGCCGGCCAATGACCGCCTTCATGATCCTCGTGGCCGTATTCCAAGAAGGCTCATCACGCGGAGCGATGATGGCTACGTTGGCGGGTTCTCCGAACCGCGTTCATTTCATTACGATGGTTTCCAAGGAGAATCGTGAATGAGCTTGTCGGTGGATCAGCTTCTTGAGCGGCTCGCGGCATCGGGGATGTCAGCAGATGATGCGCGGAAGGTGCTTACGTCGATTCCTGACGAGACACGGCCGACGACGAGCGACGACTTCGCTCGCGTGTTGGTCGAGCGAAAGCTGCTCACCGAGTTTCAGGCACACGCCATCCTCGATCCACACGGACAACGATTGGGGCTTGGTCCGTATGTGCTTCTCGACAAGATCGGTCAGGGAGGCATGGGATCGGTCTTCAAGGCGCTGCATCGGCACATGCGACGCGAAGTCGCGATCAAGGTGTTGCACACGGACCTTGCCGAGTCCCCCGATGCGCTGCAACGGTTTCAGCGCGAGATGCGCGCCGGCGGAAAGCTGAATCATCCGCACATCGTCCCGACGCTCGATGCCGATCAAGTCGGCGACACGATGTTCCTGGTCATGGAGTACGTTCCGGGAACGAATCTCGCGTTGCTGGTCGGACAGAACGGCCCGCTGCCCATCGAGCAGGCTCTGCGGTATGTCGCTCATGCGGCCGAGGGGTTGGCTCACGCGCACGATCAAGGCGTCATTCATCGCGACATCAAGCCGAGTAACTTACTGTGCGACGAACATGGCGACGTCCGTGTGCTGGACTTGGGTTTGGCTCGCTTCGCCGCCGACGGGCAAGGACAGCAGACTCAACTGACCGGCACCGGTGAATTGCTGGGGACCGTGGACTACATGGCTCCGGAGCAGGCGCTGAGCACTCGGAAGGCGGATGCTCGCTCAGACATCTACAGCCTCGGCTGCACACTGGCGTATTTATTGACGGGCCAACCGCCGTTCGGCGGCGAATCCGTGTTGAAGCGGTTGATGGCTCATCGCGACACGCCGGTTCCGTCGCTGTGCGAGAAGCGTCATGACGTCCCCGATGCGGTCAATCGCATCTTCCAGAAGATGGTCGCCAAACAACCGGCCGAGCGATACCAGTCGATGCGCGAGTTGATCGCCGATCTTGCTCCACTGGTCGATTCGCGTCGGCCTCACTCACGATGGGTGAAACGCGGCGTGTTGGCGGTTGTGGCGGTCAGCGTGTTGACCGCCGGGGTGATGTTCTCGCGACAACATGTCGTCGATGAATCGAACGGGCCGATTCAGATCGCTCAGCCGATCGCGCCGCCGTCAGTCGCGATCGCTCCGTTCGATGGCACTCAAGCAGCAACGCATCAAGCGGCTTGGGCCAAGTACCTCAACCAGCCGGTGGAAAGCACGAACGGCATCGGCATGAAACTGCGGTTGATCCCGCCGGGCGAATTCCAGCAAGGGGCGAGCGAGCAGGAGGTCGAAGTGTTCTCGAAACTCGAAGGCCGCTCGCTCGCGAACGACGGCCCGCAGCATCGAGTCCGGCTGACTCAGCCGTTCTACATCGGCGTCTCGGAAGTGACGCAGGCCGAATATCAAACGGTCATCGGCAGCAACCCGTCGATGTTCTCGCCGACCGGCGAGTTCGCGGCGCGCGTCGCCGGCAGCGAGACAACGCAGCATCCCGTCGAAAATGTGACGTGGTTCGACGCGATCGAGTTCTGCAACGCGCTGAGCCTGCGCGAGAAGCTCACGCCATGTTACGAACGTACCGACAACGACGTGACGATCGTGAGCGGCACCGGCTATCGTTTGCCGACCGAAGCCGAATGGGAATACGCCTGCCGTGCCGGCACCGAATCGCCGTGGTCTTTCGGCGGACAGGAGGCACCGTTCGAGCAATTCGCCTGGGTCGCCGGAAACGGCGAGTTTCGCAGCCATCCGGTCGGACAGCTCGCGCCGAATGCATTCCAGCTCCACGACCTCCACGGCAACCTGTGGGAATGGTGCCAGGATGTTTTCGATCCGCGCTACTACGAATTGCTCACCGATCCCATCACCGTCGATCCCACCGGTTCACCACCGGCCGGCGTTCGTTGCATGCGAGGCGGCGTGTGGGACAACAGCATCCGACTCTGTCGCTCTGCCCACCGCGGCGCGAACCAGCCGACCGCTCACAACGCGAGCATCGGCTTCCGCGTCGCGCGGACGATGACCCGGCGGTAGCCGCGTCTCATCAGAGCTTGACGAATAACTTCACCACCGACCTCGCGTTGGCGGCGAAGTTGCAGCCCTGACAAACGAGATGACATTCATTGCCGATTCGATACGATCATGCCCCGTCGCACCAAGGACTGAGCATGGCATTGTCGATCGACCAATTTCTTGCGCAACTGACCGGCAGCGGATTGCTCCCCGCGGACGAGGTGCCATCGCTTCTCGCTGCGGTATCGGAGGAGCAACGCCCGAAGGACGGTGAAGCGTTGGCTCGCGAGCTGGTTCGTCAGAGGAAGCTGACGAAGTTTCAGGCAGAGCAGGTTTATGCGGGCAAAGGTTCGTCGTTGACGCTGGGGAACTATGTCATCCTGGACAAGCTGGGCCAGGGCGGCATGGGGATGGTGCTGAAGGCCGAGCACAAGCGGATGAAGCGGCTAGTCGCGCTGAAGGTCATGTCGCCAGCGGCGGTGAAGACGCCAGACTCGTTGAAGCGGTTTCACCGCGAGGTCGAGGCGGCCGCGAAGTTGCGGCATCCCAACATCGTCGCGGCCGACGATGCGGACGAAGCCAAGGGAACACACTTTCTGGTGATGGAGTACGTCGATGGCAGCGACCTGTCGGCACTCGTGAAGAAGCGCGGACCGTTGCCGGTGGAGCAAGCGATTCGGTGCATCACTCAAGCGGCGCGTGGATTGGAATACGCGCACGAACAGGGAGTGATTCATCGCGACATCAAGCCGGCGAACTTGCTGATCGACGCGAAGGGGACGGTGAAGATTCTCGACATGGGGTTGGCTCGGATCGACGACTCGGTGGGAGGGAGTTCCGAAGGGGCAGGCCTGACGAGCACCGGCACGATCATGGGGACGGTGGATTACATGTCTCCCGAACAGGCGATGGATACCAAGCACGCCGATGCGCGCAGCGACATCTATTCGCTGGGTTGCACGTTGTACTACTTGCTGACGGGCAAGGTCGTGTACGACGGCGACACGATGATGAAGAAGCTGATGGCGCACCAAAACGGGGCGATTCCGTCGCTCAGTAGCCCTGTCGCTCCGCGACAGGACAGCCAAACGTCAGTTGACTCTGGATCGTCAACCACGTCTTCGGGAGTCGATGGCCGTTCGGCAATCGTGTCGCGGAGCGACACGG
>CAZILR010000102.1:0-11316 GCA_964539995.1 uncultured Planctomyces sp. | reverse complement strand
GGCGAAACGCGGCGCGGCGCGGCGGCAATGCCTGGACTCGATCGTTCTGCATGTTCATCACGATCTTGCCGCGGTACGCCGCGCGGGTCATGAACTTCATGGCCTCTGGGAGCTTAGAAATCGGAAACTCGGTGATCTCGTGTGGTTCGAGTTCGCCACGTTCGAACAGCGCGACCACCTCGGTCATCACCTGCTGATGCAACTCCGGTTTTTGCGCGGCGAGCCGATCAACATCGACGACGTAGTAGGAAATGTTCTCGCCCAGTCGCTCCAGGCCCAGTTTGTTGTTTCGATAGATGTCCGACTTTCCAAGTTCGATGAAACGTCCGAACGGAGCGAGGCATTTCAAACTCTGTGGAATAAAGCGACCCGTCAGAAAATTGAGCACGATATCCACACCGCGTCCGCCCGTGGCCTCCATGACTTGGTCGTAAAAGTCGAGCGAACGCGAATCGAACACATGTTCGATTCCTATCTGCCGCAGGGATTCCCGCTTTTCGCGTGTTCCTGCCGTGGCGATGACAGTCGCGCCCGCTCGTTTCGCCAATTGAATCGCCGCGCCACCGACGCCACCGGCCGCCGAATGAACGAGCACTGTTTCCCCCGGAGCCATGCGCGCCAGATAACACAACGAGTACCAAGCCGTGATGTAGACCAGCGGGACGGCAGCGGCCTGTTGCGGCGTCAGTCGCTCAGGCCGGCGCACGACGTGATGTCCGGCCGTGGTCACGCGCCCGCAAAATCCTTCGGAGACGCGAGCGATGACTTCGTCGTCTGCTTGGACATGCCGAACCTTCGAACCCGTGCGGAGAACGCGGCCCGCAACCTCCAAGCCGAGACGATGGGAAGTCAGACCACCGGCCACGGCATGCTCCGGCAATAGGCCCATCGCATTCATGATGTCTTTGAAATTCAGCGCTGACGCCTGCACGGCGATTTCCACGTCTTCGGCCCCCAACACCGTGGGAGGCAACCGACGGAAGACAATTTGATCAAGCTGACCAGGATCGCGCAGATCGGCTCGATAGTCACCGCCGAAGCCCGCTTCTTCGGAGATCGCTGCCTGCTCGGCGGAATCCCGATCCACGGACACCAACTGATGCACATACCGCTCGTCGCCTCGAAGGGCGATCTCCGATTCGTCCTGATCGCTGCGGCTGTGCAGCAGCTCGCGGTACAGCGCATCGACTTCGCCGGGTGTGATCGCGGTACTCAGGTCGATCACCGTCAGCGGAACATTCGGGCATTCGTTTTTGATGACGCGCGACATGCCATGCAGAATCGCTTGACCCAAATCCAACTGCTGGTCGCCGGTGACATCCGCCGCGCCATTCGTGACTACGAACAAGCGCGGCACTCCCTCTCGCTGGTGCAACGTCTGAGCGAGTTGCAACAGCGACGGCACCGCAGGGCATTCGGCCAGCCCTTTCCAACCGGCGGTGAACGTCTTCAGCCCGGAGGCGAACACGATCAGCGTTCGCCGATCCAAGGGCACGTCCGCCAGCAATTCGTCGAGTCCTCGCGTGTCGTCGGAGCGAATGATTCGAGGTTGAATCCCTTCGGCAGCCAACCGCGCGGCCAGCTCGTTGGCGACGCCGATCGCGTCAGCGATCAGGACAGCGCGAGTGCTGTCGAAAACGCGTCCGTGGAGATCGGCATCGTGCGCGGCCGGTATCCAATGGTATTCGTAACAGCCTTCGTACAGCGTGTCGGCTTGCCGCGAACCCGCCCCCACCAATCGCTTGCAGGTTATGCCGAGAATCTCCGCGACCAGCTCACCCCCATCATCAAAGATCAACGTGTCTGAGCAAAGAAATTGCTCGTCGTACTTCGTGACACGAACATGCGACCAAATATTTTGTGTGGGTCGTCGATAAAATCGCACGCGGTCGATGCGGTACGGCAAATAAGTGCGATCGGGATCGCCAGCGAGATGCATCTCGGCGAACACGACATGCAGACAGGCATCGAGGAGCGCCGGATGGATATTGTTCCGTTGCGATTCATGCACCAGCTCGTCAGGCAACTGCAATTGAGCAAGCCATTCATGGCCGTGATTCTGAAGCTGTTGAATGCAGCGGAATTTTTCGCCGTACGCCAGACCGGCGTTGTGAAGATTCTCGTAGAACTGCTCGACCGAAGACGGCTCCGACTCTCCAAATTGGTCTTGGAGAGAAGCGAGCGAGACCGTCGATTTCTCAAATCGATCCTGTGCCGTATTGATGCGGCCTGACGAGTGCTTCGACCACGGAGACTCTGCGGTCGCGTCAGCCGGCCGGCTGCAGAGGCGGTAGTCTCCTTCGCTCGAAACAATCTCCAACCGCACATCCAGCGGATGACGGCTGTTGTCTGGGAGGATCAAGGGCGAATCGAAATGCACTTCCTCCAGGAAAAACGCTTCGTGTCGGAATTGCTCGCAGCCCACAGCCCAAGCCAGTTCCAAGTGCCCGGTTCCCGGAAAGACGATTTCGCCATCAACCAGATGATCACGGAGGTATGGAAACTTCTGCACGTCCAGCGTGGCTTCCCAGACGGCCAAGCCATCCTCCGTGACCAGTTGCGTCTGGCGTTTTAAGAAGGGATGGTCGAAGCGTCCGTGACGCAGCCCCGCAGCCGCCGGCGATTCGAACCAGTGACGGCTGTGCTGCCACGGATTTTTAGGCAGCCGCACATAGCGACGATTCGAACCGAACATCACTGCGGTGTCCGGCATCAGCCCGCGTGCCGCCAGCCGCGCCAGGCTTTGGAGAAACACCGTGACTTCGGGTTCTTTACGCGTCATCGACGGAGCAATCACGGCATCGGTGTCGCGCTTTTGAATCAGAGACTCGGCACCGCTGACCAGCACGGGATGCGGACCGATTTCCACAAACGTGTCGAAGCCGTCCGACAGCATGGCGTTCAGAGCATTCGTAAACAGGACCGGTTGCCGCGCATTATTGAACCAGTATGCCGCGTTCAGGTGCTTGCCATCTTCGCGGCGGCCGGTGACGGTGGAATACAGCGGCAGCGTGGATTTGACTCCCTGCACTTGGCCCAAATCCTTCAGCATGATCCCTTTGATCGGGTCCATGTGATGGCTGTGATACGCGACTTGGACTCGCACTGGTCGATTGAAGACTCCGCGAGATTCCAGCAACTGCGTGATGCGTTCCAGCGGACCCAAGTCGCCGGACAACGTCAACATCTCAGGGCCGTTGACCGCACCGATCGACACTCGGCCGCCATAGTTTTCGATGAGCTTGCGGGCTTCTTCCAGCGAAAGTCCGACCGCCAACATGCCACCTTTTCCCGTCGCCAAGTTCTGGGCTTGTGAACGACGGAAGATCACCTGAACCGCTTGCTTGAGGGTCAGTGCTCCAGAGACGAAGCCTGCGGCGACTTCCCCGATCGAGTGACCCACGATTCCTGCCGGCCGGATCCCGTAGTGCTCGTAGAGTTTGACCAGCGCGATTTGGATCGCCATGACGGCGGCCTGGACAATGACCGTTTCGTTGACCTTGGATTCAGCGCCGTCTTTTCGTATTTCCGCCAGCAGAGACCACCCAGCCAGTCGCAGAAACAGCGCGTCAATCGTCTCCATCCATTTGCGAAAAACCGGTTCCTGCTGCATCAATTGCAGCCCCATGCGCGGCCATTGGCCTCCTTGGCCGGAGAAAACGAACGCCAACTTCGGTCGCTTCTTGCGAGCAATCGTCGTCGTCAGACTCGTCGAATCCACTTGACCGTCGGCGAACTTGCGGAGTTTATCCTCGACGTCTTTCGAAGTCTGGCCAACGATGGCCAACAGTTGCGAGTAGTGACTTCGTCGAGTGAACGCCGAATAAGCGACGTCGTCGAGTGGATACGAGGTGCCGTTCAAGAAGTCCGCGTGACGCAGCGCCAACATTCGCAACGCTTCCCGATTAGCAGCACTGAGCACATACAACGCCGATCCGACCGTCGGTTGAGTTTCCGTTCTGGTTCGTTCTTGAAGTGGGAAACTCACTTCACTCGGTTCTTGCAACACGACATGCGCGTTGGTCCCGCCCGCGCCGAACGAATTCACACCCACGAACCGTGGATGGTCTGAGTTTTCCAGTGCCGTGGGCTGGGTGGGGACTTCCAGCTTGAGATTCTCCCAGTCGATTTCGGGATTCGGCTCGTGGAAGTGCAAGTTCGGCGGGACGATGCCGTGCTTCGCCGTCAGAGCGCCTTTGATGAAGCCAACAATTCCTGCGGCACCCTCCAGATGTCCCAGGTTGGTCTTCACCGAACCGATCAAACAACGCTGCCCCTCCTCCCGATCCCGCCCCAGCACGGCACCAATCGCGAGGCTTTCAATGGGATCGCCGACGGGCGTGCCTGTGCCGTGCGCTTCGACGTAATTCACTGTCAGCGGATCGACACCGGCCTCGGCATAGACGGCCTGCAACATGGCAATCTGTGAAAGCACATTGGGAACCGTGAAGCCTTCCGGCAGATAGCCATCCTGATTCACCGCTGTCCCGCGCACCCACGCGTAGATCGCGTCGCCATCAGTGATCGCTTTCTTCAACGGTTTGAGGATCACGATTCCCACGCCTTCACCGCGAACGTACCCGTTGGCAGAGGCGTCAAAGGCTTTGCAGTACTGATCCGGATTCAGGAATCCAGCCTTGGACATCATGATCGATGATTCCGGACGCAGGATCAGGTTGACTCCGCCGGCAATCGCCATGTCGGCTTCCCCGCCCCACAGGCTGCGACAAGCCAAATGCACCGCCACCAGTGAACTCGAACACGCCGTATCAAGCGAAACGCTCGGCCCCTTCAAATTGAAGTCATAGGAGATGCGATTCGCGAGCGGCGACACGGCACAGCCCATCGCCACATAAGGGTTCATCTCATCGCGCTGCTCACTCGCTGTCTGCATGCAAAGGTAGTCGTACATGAACGACCCGATGAAGACGGAAGTCCGGGTGCCATCCAACTGATCGCGCCGCAGACCAGCATCCTCCATCGCCTCGTGAGTGACCTCCAACAGCAAACGCTGTTGCGGATCAAGCCGTTGGGCTTCGGTCGGAAAGTATCCAAAGAAGTCTCCGTCGAACTGATCAACGCCGTCGATGAATCCGCCCTTGGCGTTGCGAATGCTCCCCACCTTTTCCGGATTCGTGTCGTGAAAGCGATCATGCTTCCAGCGGTCGTCTGGCACGTCGCGAATGGCATTGATGCCTCCGAGCAACGCGCCCCACAAAGCGTCCGGAGAATTGAGCCCACCTGGGAAACGGCAACCGATGCCAATGACAGCGAGAGGCTCACGCGGGGGCTGATCGACGTGGAGAATGGAATTCGACGGTTCATGAATGGATGACATGAGAATACTCCTACCGACACCAGTGGAAAGCCTTTTTCGTAGTGCCGCAAGCCCGAAGCGTTCGCAACCGACAAGTCACCCCGTGTCAATTTTGATCTCTGGCAAAGAATTCACCACTCTCTGGCAAAGAATTCACCAAACATTCGAGCGAGAAAAATTTCCCTGGATTTGCCGTCGCTCTCGCGGAAGTGTCGGGTTAGTACCGTACCAATGGATTCTGGCCCAATTGTCGGACGGAAACACCGACACGAATTTCGGGACGCTCGCAGGTCGCAAGAGTTCGAGGTTCAATGACATTTCACTGGTTCCTACCGGAAACTCAACGGGGCATTCTCTGAGGGCAGCACGATGAATGTGTCATTCACCAACTCGCGCGAGAGCATCGCTTCGGCCAAGCGCATCGACACGGATTGGGCGTCGCTGACGACCGAGCAGCGGATTCGTTCGATTGAGTTTGACGGTTACGTCGTCATTCCCGACTTGTTGTCGGCCGCTCAACTGGAAGCGATTCGCGTCGAGTTGTCACGGCTCCCGACGACAGCGGTGGATTACAGCGAACATCAGCGTGGCTGCGCCAATGTCCAATGGACCGATTCACCGACGGCGATCCGCGTGATCGCCTTGCCGACGATGATCGAGTTTCTCGAAGCACTCTTCGGCGACCAACTGATCTGCACATCGTGCGCGTACGCCGTGTCACAGCCAGGACATCCGGGAATCGCGATTCACACCGACGCTCAGCCTTACGGCTCGAAGATCTTCGGCTTGGCGGCCAGCTCTCCCTGCCTGGTACGAGTGCTGTACTACCTCGACGATCTGACCCCCGAACGCAGCCCATTCAAGGTGATTCCGCGATCGCATCTGTCGTTGCACTCGGACGGCAATCCATATCGGCGTTACTTGTCGCACGACGACGAGGTGATGGTCACATGCCGAGCCGGCTCGGCGGTGATCATCAACCAGAAGGTGTTTCATGCCAACTAC
The DNA here is from genome assembly GCA_964539995.1 of uncultured Planctomyces sp. GTDB lineage: Bacteria > Planctomycetota > Planctomycetia > Planctomycetales > Planctomycetaceae > SXKJ01. The sequence goes on along the minus strand of CAZILR010000102.1, from coordinate 4,994 downwards.
CAGAACTACAGCGACAGCGACCGCCGAATGCTGGCCATCGCGTATCGCCCCGCCTGGGCCGGCCCCATCGGCGAAGTTCCCGACCATGACCCGCAGCGAGTTGAAAACTTGCCGCCCGAAGTCCGTCCGTTCTTCCGCAGCCTCAACACTCGCAACGTCGATTACGACCTGCCGAACCGTCCCGACAACATGTCTTGCCATGCGATCGGGATCAGCCCGCAGCGCTGGGACAAATCGTCGTAGGTCATCTGCGAAGTCACTCCTGCGCCACATGGCACAAGACGCAACTGGCGGTCAACGACTGACGGTTCATGCGGTGCTCGTCCTTCCGATACGGCGTCAGTTCACTGTGGCAATGCCGGCAGTCGATGTTGCGTTCATGGGTCGCGCGGTGAACTTTGTCGAAGTGCCAGAAACCCTCGCGTGACTGCGAAAGTAATTCCGAAATGTTGTGGCAGGCGGCGCAATGCGACTCGTCGGAGACCACAGGCCGTGAGGGGATTTCGAGTTCTTTCAGCAGCGAGCGAGCAGCGACTCGGCCGGTGACGATGCACGGCCCCAGAAATGTTCCTTCCAGCGCCGCCTTGCCATTGATGCCCGCCAACCCGGTCAACTCGCCGACGGCGTACAAGCCGGGGATCGTCTGCTTCTGTTTGTCGAGCACTCGGCACTGCAAGTCGATCGCCACGCCACCCATGCTTTTGCGAGTCAGCGGAAAAGTCTGCATCGCGTAATACGGCGGCTTCGTGATTTTAGGCGACGCCTTGTTCGAGAACTCCGGCTTGCCGGGACCGAAGCGGCCGAAGTCCTTGTCGTCACCTTGCTCCACCAGTTCGTTGTAGCGAGCCACCGTCTCAACCACGTTCTTCACGGGGAGCCCCGCCAACTCCGCCAACTGTTCCAGCGTGTCGGCCTTCTTCACCAACTCCTTGTTTTGCAGGATGAGCTTCTCGACTTTCTTGAAGTCACCCCAATCCGAGCCAGAGACGCTGAAGAACGGCTTGCCGGCTTCGTCAAAGATGCACCAACAGGTCGCCTCTTTTTGCTGAAGCAGAATCGGCATGACCTCTTTGGCCCAGCCGTGGAAGTTGGCAAACTGCCGGCCTTCGGAGTTCACCAGGATGCCGTACAGGTTGGTTGCATTTAGCCCACGATTGCTACCCGGATAGCGCGGGTCGGGCAAGCCGGTGAAGTAATTCCATTGGTAATCCATGTGGACCAGTTCGCCACCGACCGCTTGAGCCATTTGATGCCCAAGTCCGATCGAATTCCTCCCAGAGCCGGCCAGGATGCGATCCGGAAATCGAAACTCAGCAGGCCAGAATTCGCGGACCATGTCCAGATTGCTTTGAAACCCACCGGTCGCCAGAACGACGGCCTTGCCTCGCAGTTCGCGTTCGTCGCCCGTGCGCATGTCGCGCACGAGCACACCGACCACACGGCCGTCGTCCGTGAGCAACTTCTCAACCTTGCTGTTCCAAACGAAATCGATGCGGTCCAGTTCCAAACACGCGCGATAGATCGGCGTGACCAATCCGATGCCGCGTCCGAACGGCTGATGCTCGCGCGGCACTGAGTTGCCGGATGACGACAGCACTTCCGAAAACCGCACACCAAGCTCATCCAGCCAGTCGTAGATGTCGCGTCGCGAATGATCGACGTAATAACGAACCCAGTCTGTGTCCGGGTCTTCGCCCCAGCGGTGAAAATCCTGAAAGGCCAAATCCGGAGAATCGTGGATGCCGGCTCGCTCTTGCGCCGGCGTCGCCACAATGCTCACGCTTCCCTGCGACATGACCGCGTGCCCGCCGAAGACGGACGCCATGTCGATTACAGTGACCTTCGCTCCGCCCCGTCCGAGATCGAGCGCCGCCGATAACCCGGAAATGCCGGCACCCACAACGATCACATCGAATGTTTGCTGGGACGGCTCTGACGGACTCGCGTTCGAGTTGACGTTCGGTGTTTTCGAGGACGAGCAACCACTCAACGGCAGCGACCAGGCCAACGAAGCAATGGCGAGAAAAACTCTCAGGCGATGCCAGCCGGAATGGTGATTCATGCGCCGTTCTACACCGCGACTTTCACGACGACTTTTCGGACGGCCGCCGGTTTGCCATCGACGGCGGAGCCGGGGATATGGCCATCTTCTGGAAAGAAAATCGTGAAGCTCCCGGCAGGGACCGTCACGAAACTTCCGGTGCCATCGAACAGCGCGTAATCGACCTGCTCATCGTACGGCTTCTTGACCGTCAACGTCTTGATGTTCGCGCAGCCCATCTCCTCGACGCCGGCGGCGACGAATTGCACGTCGATGTATTTGCGATGCGCCTCCCAAACTCCTTGGTCACGAGTCTTGGTCGTGTTGTCCTGCACGAGCGCGTAAATCTGCTCGCCTTGAATGGAAATCTTCCCGACCGGCAGCTTGGTACAGTCGTTGTCTCTCAGATACTTCAGTGCCATTGCGATACGCTCGCCGAGTGCGAAGTAACGAGCCGCGTTGTCTAACGTGTCGAGAATCATTCGATACATCCTCTCTGAATTTCCTGAGCGTGGAGTTCGAGTCGTGAGAGCGATTCACTGAGGCCCGGCGGGCCGCAGCTATTTCGTCGATCCTTCCGTCGCAAAGCACAAGATCTGTGTTCGCGTACGGACAAACAAGCCGCCGCCAGCGATGGCGGGAGTGGCGATGATGCTTTCGCCGACATCGTTCAGAGCAAGCTCTTCGTAGTCCGCCGCATTTTTCAGAACCGAGACGTTGCCATTTTCGCTCGCGAGATAAATCTTGCCGTCGCCAAACACGGGAGACGCGAAGTAGCCGCCGCCGCTTCCGATTCGTTTCGGGCCACGCACCGGTTCCCCCTGCTTCGTGTCGAAGACAGTGCTGATGCCACCCTCTTTGACCAGAAACATCCGGCCGTCGGAAACGAACGGCGAGACGATGTGATCGGTGTTCTTCGTCTTGTGTTTCCACAAGAGATGCGTCTTCGTGACATCCCCTTGTCCGCCGCCTCGGACTGCTAGGATGAACTGCTCGGCAGCCGCGTCGCCGGTCGATTTGAAATCGGCCCCGGCGAAGTTGTCGGGGTGCAGAAAGGCCACATCCAACTCGCGACCTTCGAGGAAGCCGTCCTTGTTGAGGTCGCCACGGTCAAACGTCTTCTTGAAGAACGCTTCAGGGATCGGCTGCTTGCCGACGAACTTCTGAATCTCTGCCTTGTCGAGCTTGTTGTCGTTGTTGCCGGCCTTTTCGTCGCGATCAACGGACGCCAGCCATTGATTGGCAATCGCGCCGCTCTGCACCGAAATGTAAATCACTCCGTCGAGACAGACGGGTGTCGTCTTGATGTTCCGCAACATGACCTTGGCAAACCAGCGACGCTTGCCCGATTCGGGGTCGTAGCCGATCAACATGCCGGTCCCCGCCACAACGATCTCGTCGCGGCCGTCCACCGTGTTGACGACCGGGTGGGAATAATTCACGGCCATGTCTGGCCGCTCGTCCTTCCAACGCAATTTGCCAGTGGCTTTGTCGAAGGCATAGAAGCCGGGGTTGAGATCGTCGTCCTGACAGAACAACACCAAGTCGCGATACAGCACCGGCGACATTCCCGGCCCCCACTTGAAGACGAAGAACGGCGTCGGGAGTTTCTGCTGCCAAACATCCTTGCCCGTTTGAGCATCGACGGTCAGCAGTCCGAGTGTGCTGAAGTAGAAATAGACTCGCTCGGCATCGGCCGCTGGCGTGGCGCTGGCCTGACTGTTCGTTGCATGCACTTCCGCTAACGGTCCTGTCTTCCAATCGCGCTGCCACAACTTTTTTCCGGTCGCCGCATCGAACGCGAAGAGACTGACCGATCCCTCCGCCGTCATCCCGCTGACAAAAACTCGCCCCGCCGCGACGACCGCGCCCCCCACTCCGTCACCCACTTTGGCCGACCAGCGAACATTCTCCGTGGCCGAGAACTTGACCGGCAGTGGCTTGGTTCCGGTCGAGATGCCACTGCAATTCGGCCCTCGAAACTGCGGCCAATCGTCCGCTTGGACAAGCATCGGAAAGATCACAAACACCAGTAGAATGCCGGCTGGAATGAAGCTCCTCAACAGGGCCGTGATCCCACGACGAATCTGCGAACAACTGCGACTTCTCTTCACGCTCATGGCAACTCTCCGATGATTTGAGTCTGTGATCGTCTCACTCTGGAGAATGGTGCGATAGCCGTCTCCTGCCGATAGCTTCAAAGTGAGTCTTTCCCCTCTCGCCTCGGCACGAAGGCAACTCCCTGATCCTTGCCGACGGACGTTCGCATGTCGAGCATCAGCACGTCAGCACGAGGAGCGATCTCGGTCGCAGTCTTGCCCGCTTCACAGCAGCTCGTGAATCGGTTGGCCACCACCAACGATGCTGGTGGGACGGCCGCTGGAGTCTTCATAGTGCGTGTCGAGCGGAACTCCGAGCGTGTGATAAATCGTCGCCAGCAGGTCGAGCGGCGTGACGAGTCGCTCTTGAACGCCGCCGCCCCACTTCTCACTGGCACCCACGATGCGTCCCCCCTGAAGGCCACCCCCCGCGAGCAGCACGCTGAAACAATCTGACCAGTGGTCGCGGCCGGCGTGACCATTCATTCGGGGAGTGCGCCCGAACTCACCGGCACAGTAGACGATGACGTCGTCCAGCAAGCCGCGCATCGACAAGTCTTCGACCAGCGTCGCGATTGCTCGATCCAACGGCGGCAGGTGTTCGTCCAACCCTTTCTCAACGTCGTTGTGATGATCCCAGTTCCCCGTGTTGATGTTCACGCAGCGCGCACCCGCCTCGACCAATCGCCGAGCCAGCAAGGCACTCTGCCCGTAGCGGTGCCGGCCATATTGATCGCGCACCTTCGGGTCTTCCGCGTTGAGGTTGAACGCCGCTCGCATGCGTTCGCCCGCGACCATTTCCAGCGCCTGCTGCTTGAACGTATCGAGTCCCTCCATCACGCCAGTCTCGTCGA
>CAZILR010000101.1:4028-11362 GCA_964539995.1 uncultured Planctomyces sp. | reverse complement strand
GGCATGGCATCTTCGACTTCGTGGCGCGCGATCCGCAGACGATGCAGCTTTATCATTCGGTCGCGCGCAGTACCGGGCCTCAGCGCTCGCTGACGTTCGGCTCGCGGCGGTTGCCGTTGAGCAGCGCGGCACCGACAAACTTGCGGCACGGGCCGACGTTCTGGGAGACGCTCACGCAGCACGGCGTCGATTGCACGGTGTTTCGCATCCCGGCGAACTTCCCGCCGACGGCCGGCGAGGCTCGCACGCTGTCGGGCATGGGGACTCCTGATTTGTTGGGAGGCTACGGCAGCTTCAGCTTCTTCAGCGACGCCGAAAAGACGCGCACGAAAGAGGTGCCGGGCGGACGGATCGAGCGTGTGGACGTGTCCGACGGACAAGTGACGTGCCGATTGCGCGGACCCGTCAACGAGTTTCTGACGTCGCAGGATGTCGTCGAGGTGCCGATCGAAATCGCCGTCGATCCGCGCGACGCCGTCGCGAAGATCGTGGTTCAGAACCAGACGTTGATCCTGCAACAGCACGAATGGAGCGACTGGATCGTCGTCCGCTTTCGGCTGGTCCCGTGGGAGTCCGAAATCACTGGCATCTGCCGGCTGTATTTGAAAAGCGTGCGTGAGCCGTTCGCGTTGTACGTCACGCCAATCAACATCAACCCGGCCGATCCGAGCGTGCCGATTTCGACGCCGCCCGATTACTCGCGAGAACTCGTGCGCGATCTCGGCTACTTCTACACGCAGGGGATCGTCGAAGACACGCAGGCACTTTCGTCCGGTGTGCTGACGGCCGACGAGTACCGTCAGCAGGCGCTGTTCGTGCATGACGAGCGACTCCGCTTCTACAAGCATGAGTTGGGGCGCTTTCGACGCGGGTTCTTATTCTTCTATTTCTCGACGTTGGATTTGAACTCGCACATGTTTTGGCGAGCGATCGACTCTGGGCATCCGCAGTATTCGACGGAACTGGCTCGCGAGCACGGCGAATTCATTGCGACGTTGTACGGCCGCGTCGATCAGGCAATCGGTCAGGCGTTGGACCAACTCAATGAGCGGGACCAGTTGTTCGTGGTGTCCGATCACGGGTTCACGTCGTTCCGTCGGCAGTTCAATCTCAACTCGTGGCTGTTGGACAACGGCTACTTGCGAACGCGCGGCCCGGCACAGCGAGCGGGCTCGACCGGGTTTGCCGACGTCGAATGGGGCCGCTCGCGAGCGTATGGCGTGGGCTTGAACGGACTGTATTTGAATCGCCAAGACCGCGAGTCCGACGGGATCGTCAAGGCCGATGAGGCCGATCGGCTCGCGGACGAATTGATTCAGCAGTTGCAGGCAATCCGTGATCCTGAATCGGGAGCACAGGTCATCGATCAAGTTTTTCGCACAAGCCGCGACTATTCCGGCCCGTATGTCGCGGACGCTCCCGATTTGATCGTCGGTTATCGGCCGAACTACCGCGCGTCGTGGGACACGGTTTTGGGCGGGTTTCCGAGGCAGCATCTGCTCGATAATCTGGACCCGTGGAGCGGCGATCATTGCGTCGCGCCAAGCTTCGTGCCGGGAGTTTTGCTGAGCAATCAAACGCTGGCCGCCGAGAGTCCTCGGCTCGAAGACCTCGCGCCGACGATTCTCAAACGGTTCGACGCGGTGCCACCTAAAGAGATGACTGGCCATGTCCTGAGTTAAGCCAGCACGGAGAGGAAGTTCTTGTGTTCGAGCCGAAGATCAAAATCGAGCGGGCGTTGTACGAACGGTTGAAGCAGATCGCCGCACAGGCCGGTTACAGTTCGGTCGAAGAGTTCGTGCAACACGTTCTCGAAAAGACCGCGGCCGATTTGGAGACCGCTCAATCGGAAGCGCAAGTGCGCGAACGTCTGAAGGGGTTGGGCTACATCGAGTGATCATGTCTCTGCTGAACCGATTCAGTAACGCGATTGGCGATCTCGTGATCGGCCCTTGGGGTTCGGTGACGGCGGCGCTGATTGTCTCGGCCAGTGTTCTGGCGGCGGTGATCGTCGGGCTGTTTCGGCTGGCGGGACGTCCGCAGAGAATTCGCCGCACCCGGAATCGGTTGGTGGCGCGGACTCTGGAGCTGTTGCTGTTCGGTCACGACGGGCGGAACTTGCTGACAACGACCGGCCGCATTCTCTTGGCGAATGCCGTCTATTTGTGGCAATTCGCGGTGCCATTGTTGGTGAGCACCATCCCGATCTCGCTGCTGCTGATTCAGGGGGCTGCGTGGTTTGCTCATCGGCCGTACCGCGTGGGCGAGCCGATCATCGTTGAAGTGCAATTGGCTTCTGCGCGATCGGTCCTCGACACGCCAGTCAGTCTGAGCACCGCCGAAGGGATCACTCTGACCGCTGGGCCGGTGCGGATTCCTGGCCGTGCGGAGTTGTGTTATCGGTTGGTCGGAACGAAGCCGGGGGATGGCTGGGTGGACTTGAACGTGGAGAACCACACGATCCGCAAACAGATTGTCGTCGGTGATGGCATCGAGCGATTGACGGGCGAACGCGGCAACACCCGTTGGCAATCGGTGCTGCATCCAGGTGAAGAGCCGCTGGCGGCCGACAGTCCTGTCGTGCGGATCGGCACTCCCTATCCGGATCGGACTTGGAGCTGGGGATTCTCGGAATACGATGCGTGCCTCGTCGGTCTGTTGCTGGCGATGGTGTTCAGCCTGATCATCGCTCGCGTGTGTCGAGTCAGTCTCGTCTGAGTTCCGAGGGACCATGATCACGATCGTCTCCGGCCTGCCCCGTTCGGGAACGTCTCTGCTGATGCAGATGCTGGATGCCGGCGGTTATCCCGTGCTGTGCGATGACGAACGGCCGGCCGACGCCGATAACCCGCGCGGCTACTTCGAGTACACGCCGGTGCGTCGGCTCGAAAAGGAGAATCGCTGGCTGGCGGAGGCGGACGGAAAGGCTCTGAAGGTGGTCTCGCCGTTGCTCTACCATTTGCCGAAGAGCTTCGATTACCGGCTGCTGTTTATGCAGCGTCCGCTGGAGGAAGTGCTCCGATCGCAAGCGACCATGCTGAGCCGCCGCGGTCAGCCGGCAATGAACGACGATTCTGCGATGCGGTTGCACTTTGAACGGCATCTGCGCGCGGTCGATGCGTGGATCGAGCAACAAAGCAACATCTCGCGGCTGACGCTGATTCATGCGGAGGTGATCGCCGCGCCGCAACTCGCCGCCGCACGGATCGCGGAATTCCTGAGCACCGATTTGAACCTCGACCGCATGGCGGCTATCGTCGATCCGGCCCTTCATCGGCAGCGAACCGTATGACGTTGACATCCATTCGATCTGACTTTCGTCGCCGAAGTCGTGAGACTTCGATCCGAACTCTCACGAGTTCGGCGACGTCCCGAAGTCATTGCAGTCTGTTGATCGTCGCGTTGATGTGTCTCGCAGGCTGCGGATCATCCACGTCGTCGCCGGAAGCGTTGCCGCCGATCGCCGCCGCGCCGGTCAAGAATGCTCAAGCCGGCGTGGCCTACATCGGCTCCGAGCGTTGTGCCGCCTGTCATCGCGAGGAACAGGCGTCGTACCTCCACACGGCTCATTCGCAGGCGTTGGCGGAGATCAAGCTCGATGCCGAACCGCCGGACGGTGAGTTCTTCGATCCGACTTCGCAAAAGCACTACCGCATTTACCGCCAGGACGGAAAGCTGCGTCACGAGGAATCGATCCGCACCTCGGCCGGAGAGCCGCTGATCCTGTGCGACTTGCCGATGCGGTACGTCATCGGATCGGGGCGATTTTCTCGCAGCTATCTGGTTGAGCGTGACGGCTTCTTTTTTGAGTCCCCCGCGACGTGGTACAGCGAGCCGAAAGAATGGAAGCTCTCCCCCGGCTACGAGAAGACCAACTTGGGATTTCAGCGTCCGGTGGAGTTGAGATGTCTCGTTTGCCACGCCGGGCGAGTGGAACCGATCGACGGCAGCCCTCAGCATGTCCGGCTTCCAACGCTCGCGATTGACTGCGAACGCTGTCATGGCCCCGGCGAACTGCATGCTCGCAAGTGGGAAGGAACGGTCGCGGGAAAACGAACCGGCACGGAAAAAACCGACGACACGATTTTTCATCCGAGCAAACACGATCGCCAGCTCGGTGAGGATGTTTGTGCTCAATGTCACCTGCACAGCGCCGCGACGGTCGAGTTGCGCGGCCGTCGGCTGCTCGATTTTCGTCCGGGCCGGAAGCTGTCGGACTATTTGACGCACTACGCGCCGCAGGGTTCCAACGCTCAGATGAAGGTGGTGGGACACGTCGAGCAAATGCGGCTCAGCCGCTGCTACCAAGCCGATCAGCGAATGAGCTGCCTGACGTGTCACGACCCGCATTCCGAGAGGCCGCCGTCGGAAATGAAAGCGATCTACCGTGGCAAGTGCTTGACCTGCCACACGGATCAGTCCTGCAAAGCTCCCGTGGAAACTCGTCGTGCTCCGCAGGTTCAGGACGATTGCATCCAGTGCCACATGCCACGCAGCCCGACGGATATTCCGCACTTCGCGTTTACGCATCATCGCATCGGCATCCACAAACCGGAGCCAGAAGCTCCGTCCGAGGCCACGGAGGAACTGGTTCTCATCCCCGGCAGCTCGAACGTGAATGCGTTGGAGGAGCTGCGAAATCGCGGGCTGGGCTATTTGCAGTATTCCGATGCGGCTCCTGAGCTGTCTCTGGTCATGCCCTTGCGGGGAAAGGCCCTGGATTTGTTGCGGCAAGTGCAACAGAAGAAGCTCAAGGATCCCGAAGTCGATGCGGCCCTGGCCCGCCTGCTGTGGCGGAAAGATCCGCAGCAGATGATCCGGCATGCGAAGACGATCATCGCCGCGAAAGACTCGTCCCCCGAAGCGTTCACCACCGCGTGCTTCACCTTGGGCGCGACCTACTACGAAATGGATCGGCCGGCCGAAGCGCTTCCGTGGCTGGAGCGGGCCGTGACGTTGCAGCCAACCGCGGATGTCTGGGTGATGCTCAGCGACTGCCGGAACTTCCTGGGGGATCGGACGGCGGCGTTGGACGCGGCTCGACGTGCTTGCGAACTGGCTCCTGACCGGCCACGCTATCTTCAACCGTTGATGGATTTGCTCAGCGCCACCGGGTCCGATGCCGAGGCCGAATCGCTCCGCTCGCGATTCGAGGAACTGTCAAAATATCGCGGCCGAATCGATCCCCAACGGTGAATGCTCACGGCATGAAACCTCCTTTGAATCAAGCCGCCGCTTCCTCAAATTCCGCCGCGATCGAACTCACGGTCATCGTCACGACGCTGAACGAAGAGGCGACGATCGAGCGTTGTCTGCGGCGAATTCTCGCGGTCTTCCCCGAAGGGGCGGAAATCCTGGTCGTCGATGGGGGACACGACGGCACCGGACGCATCGTGCAGGAGGTGGCTCAATCCTGCCCGGCGGTGCGATACCTTCCGAACCCCAACGATCGGGGCAAAGGTCATGCGATGCACGTCGGCCTCGCCGCCGCTCGTGGCCAGCTCATCGCGCAGATTGATGCCGATTTGCAGTTTCTGCCCGAAGAACTGCCGTTGATCCTGGAACCACTGCGGCAGGATCAAGCTGATGTGGTCTTGGGAAGCCGCTTCGCGTCGGGAGCCAAGCGATTGCCCGGCAGTACTCCGGCGGTGCGAACCTTTGGGAACTGGGTGACCAGCCATTACGCCTCGGTGCTTTTCGGCTGCCGGATGACCGATGTTTTGGCCGGCATGAAAGCCTGGAAACGCATCGTGACCGAGCGAGTGCGGCTCACCGCCGAGAATTGCTCGTACGACGCGGAGTTGCCGGTGAAGGCGGTGCGAGCCGGCTTTCGAGTGATCGACGTTCCCATCACGACCGACGCCCGGCAAGGAGGCGTGTCGGCCATCCATGTGATTCGCGATGGAGCCAGAATTCTCCGTGATCTGACGCGGTTTCGATGGTCTCGCTGAGTGAGTCCCACGGCTGGCGAATTCGACGGCCTGCGGAAAATGTAGGGTGGGACCAGCGCAGCGCCGGCCCACCACCATCTCCAACAAATGGTGGGCCGGCGCTGCGCTGGTCCCACCCTACGATTCACCTGCTTTCACAAATTCGCCCACTGTGGAGTGGACCCACAAAGTTCACGGCGCAGGCGAGCCGGGGTCGCTTCTGAGGCAATCGTCCCCACGCTTCATCGTGGCTTAAGGTTCGTGGTGTGATGATCCACAATCGTCGAGAGAATTCTCCGATCGGCGGTTGACGTCACGAAATCTCCGACTTAGTTTCTCCCACAACAATTCTGCGGCGGTTCTGAACTTCTCTGAGTGACTAGTCTTCAATCTTGGCCAGTCGGTTTCCCGAATCGGGGAGTGCGTTCCTAATTTGGTCGTCTTCTTTTCTTAGTTCGCGAAGGAGAGTCTCATGCGATGGCGTCGTTCTGGCTTCACGTTGATTGAACTCCTGGTGGTGATCGCGATCATCGCGGTCCTGATTGCACTACTCCTGCCTGCGGTTCAGCAGGCCCGCGAGGCGGCTCGCAAGAGTCAGTGCAAGAACAATCTCAAACAGATCGCAACGGCACTGCACAACTACCACGACGTGGGACAAGTCATGCCACCCGGTGCGATAAATCCCGGCGTGGCAAACTCAAATAATGGGACTTACGCCACGGGTGGCCTTTACCTGGACCCTGCGGTCGGTGGTTGTGCCGCGAATTGTCGCAACATCCCATTCACGCTCTTGATCCTGCCACACATGGATCAGGCTCCTCTCTACAAAAAGATCAACTTCTCGCAACCTATGGGACAAGCTCAGCGAAGCGGTACAGGGCCAGCGACCAATCAAGGTGCGTTGTTTGGCCGAGTAACGGTGTTTAATTGCCCAAGCGATGACATCTTCACTGACCCACGAACGATCGCCGGGACGGGATCCTACGGGATCACCAACGGCTATCGCTCGAGTTACTGGTTTCCCGCGAGAAACCGACTGGAAGATCGAAATGCGATGTACACGGGCGATACATCGGCGGTGAAAGGGATGTTTGGGGTCAATGGTGCTTGCACGCTGACGAGCATCAAGGACGGAACAGCCAACACCATGATGTTGTGCGAAACCCCGTTCCGAAAGAATTCGGACCAATATGGACCGTATTGGTCCTCTTGGAATTACACGACGGGAGTGGAGTTTCTCGGGGAAGCCGGCCGGCTCATTAACAGCAAATGCGGCTGCTGGCCCAGTATTGGTAATAACTGCGCCGCAGCTCCGTATGGTACTCCCGTTGGTTGCCCGTTGGCTTGGGGTCCGGGCAGCGCCCACCCAGGTGGCTTGCATATGGGGATGGCCGATGGTGCTGT
>CAZILR010000101.1:0-4018 GCA_964539995.1 uncultured Planctomyces sp. | reverse complement strand
AACAACCGAGAGCTACTTGGCAACTTTTAGGGGCTGACGACGATCCAATCAGCGTAGCTGTAAACTGGCAGCTTGTGGCTACCTTTTGGTCGTCCACGAATCAATTTCAAAATTGGATGCCCGGCTTTTCTGAAAAGCCGGGCATCTTTCATACACTGAATGGAGCAACGTGAAATGAACGGAAACCTCACTGCAACCACTTCGATCAAGCCACCATCCGCGAGCAAACGCCAAAGATTTTCCTGCGGAATAACCATCCTTGGGCTTTTGGTCTCCATCGGTTGCGGGAGTGGAGAACCTGGAACACCATCGCTTGGTTCGGTAAAGGGAAAGGTGACGATCAATGGCGAACCCAAAGAAGGCTTGGTGGTGACGTTTCAACCGCAGGGAAAAACCGGGGCGCTTTCCCAAGGATCCACCAACGCTCAGGGGGAATATGAGTTGATTTACACGGGTAACACTTCGGGAGCTAAAGGGGCAGCCATCGGTGAGCACCTCGTCCGGATTAACTCGATCGCCACGGATGCCCCCAACGAGAAGGGTGAAATCGTCGCTCAAGTTTTCATCCCCGAGGAATACAACACGAGTTCCACACTCAAAGAGACCGTGGCGACTGGTGACAACCCGCCTAAGAATTTCGACCTGAAGATTCAAAAGAAAAAGTAATAGCCGCTCCCATGATCTCACCATAGATATCGAGTTCACCCCGAAGGGGCAGCTCTATGTCAGCCCAGGGCAACGCCCTGGGTTAGTGAGCCATGCAAACATGGTGAAAAGCCCTGAAAGGGCGGCACTAATTCACTTGATGGGGGAGAGTTAGTGCCGTCCTTTCAGGACTCAGAAAACTTCCTGGCCATCGAACCCTGGGCGTTGCCCTAGGCTGACATAAGGCTGCCCCTTTGGGGCGAATTGGTCAGCTTCGCCGAGTTGTGTAGATACTAATGATGATCTCACGGGCCGCACGCGTCTGGATCACTGGCCATCGCGGCCTCGTTGGAACCGCCCTTGTTCGACGTTTCCAGGCGGCAGGATTTCAGAACATCCTCACCGCCAGTCGCAGTCAATTGGATTTGCGAGATCAACAGGCGGTGCGGAGCTGGGTCCGGGAACATCAACCGGACTATGTGATTCAAGCGGCAGGCAAGGTCGGAGGCATTCTGGCCAACTCACAGTTCCCGGCCGACTTCCTGTACGACAACGTCCTGATCCACTCGACGGTGCTGAGAGCGTCCCAGGAAAGCGGCGTCCAAAAGCTGCTGTACTTGGGAAGTTCCTGCATCTATCCGCGCGACTGTCCACAGCCTATTCGCGAAGAGTACTTGCTGACGGGACCGCTGGAGGAAACGAACTACGGCTACGCGATTGCCAAGATCGCGGGACTGCTCTCCTGCCGAGCGTATCGCCAGCAGTTCGGTTGCCGGTTCATCTCGGCGATGCCCACGAATCTGTATGGCCCGAATGACAACTTCGATCTTCAGGGATCGCATGTGATTCCGGCGATGCTCCGCAAATTTCATGAAGCGAAACAGCGAGGGGATCGCGTGGTCAGCATCTGGGGATCAGGCAGCCCGCGCCGAGAGTTCTTGCACGTCGATGACTTGGCGGACGCCTGTTTGTTCCTGCTCGAACACTACGACAACGAGCAAACCGTCAACGTCGGCACCGGCATGGACGTCACGATTCGCGAACTCGCGGAACTGATCCGCGAGATCGTTTATCCGCAAGCCGAACTGCAATTCGATACGACCAAGCCGGACGGCACTCCTCGCAAACAACTCGATGTCTCTCGCCTCCATGCACTCGGCTGGCGACATTCCCGCGACCTGCGCGACGGCCTGCAGCAAACTTACGATTGGTATGTGAGCCAACAACCCAGTTCATCGTAGGGTGGGTCGAGTCATCGAGACCCACCACGAACCAACAACAACATTTTGGTGGGTCTCGATGACTCGACCCACCCTACGTTTGAAAACGAGTCAGCAGTCCGTCCGCATGACATCTTTCACCCGCCTGCAAACTGACACGTTCCTACAGGGCGTCGAACATCACGTCGAGATCGCATCGACCAACGATCGCGCGCTCGGATTGTGTGCCGACGTCGAACTACCTGTGCCATTCCTAGTCATCGCCGATCATCAAACGGCTGGCCGAGGCCGCGGTGCGAACCGCTGGTGGTCGAGCGACGGCGCGGTTCTGTTCTCCGTGATTGTCGATGCGACCGATTACGGCCTGCCGGAGTCCCGCTGGCCGCAAATCTCGCTGACGGCCGGAGCGGCCGTGTGCCGGACGTTGCAGAAGTTGCTCGGCCCGGAGATTTCCGTCGGACTGAAGTGGCCCAACGATGTCTGGCTGAATGGTCGCAAAGCCGCCGGCATTTTGGTCGAGATTCCCGTCGTGCGACGTGGCCGCCTGGTGATTGGGGTCGGCCTGAACGTCAACAACTCCTTCGCGGCCGCTCCGCCAGAGTTGCTGGCATTGGCCACATCAATGCGTGACGAAACGGGCATCGAGTCCGATCGTCACGAAGTGCTCGCCCAATTGTTGCGACAACTCGACGAGGATTTGCGACGCCTCGCGGCAGCCGATCACTCGCTGACAGAGCGGTGGCAAAATCTGTGCGTGCTGCGGGACCGAACCGTGTCGCTCGATAACGGCCAGCAGCAGATCACCGGCCGCTGCCTGGGAATCGCCGACGACGGAGCCTTGCGATTGCAAACGGCCTCTGGAGAACAACGCCTGTACGGCGGAACGGTGAGCCGGATTGCGTGAGGCGAAGTCCCGCGCCGTGATCAACTCCTCACCGTCGAAGCTCCGTTTGGCTGCAACAGCGAATGCGCGACGAACCATTCCGTTCCATTCGCGTAACCGAATAGCTCGGCCACGGCAAGGAAAAACAAACGCCAGCGATGAAACCAGCGTCGCGCTGCGTCGCGACCGTAAGTCGATTCGAGAATCGGCAGCACGTCGCGGCGATGAGCATCTAGGTTCGCGAGCCACGCTTCGGACGTCCGTTGATAATGCGTCCCGTCCCATCGCCATTGCTGGATGACGGTCATGTTCCGGCGGAACTGTCGCAACATATCTTCGCACGGCATCAAGCCGCCCGTGAAAAAGTAGCGGCCCATCCAGTTGGCATCGCCGTCGGTCTCAAACGGATAGGCGAATTGCCGATGACAAAAATGATGCACGAAGAGCCGTCCGTCCGGTCGCAGCCATGACGCGATCCGCCCCAACAGCCGCTCGTAATTCCGCATGTGCTCAAACATTTCCACGGAGACGACGCGGTCGAAACACTGCGGTTCGGCCGCGAACTGATTCATGTCGGCGGTGACGACGTGCAAGTTCGTCAGCCCGCGAGAGGCCGCCGCCGTTTCGATAAACCGCCGTTGCGGAGCCGAATTCGAGACCGCCGTGATGCGGCTGTTGCGAAAGCGCTCAGCCATCCACAGCGACAACGAACCCCAGCCACAACCGAGTTCCAAAACGTCCTGACCATCAGCAAGCTCCGCTCGCTGGCAAGTGATTTCCAGCGACGCCGCCTCGGCCTCAGCCAACGAAGTCTCCGCCGTCGGAAAGAAACACGAACTGTATTTGCGGTGCGGGCCGAGCACGGCGGCGAAAAACTCCGGCGGCAGTTCGTAATGCTGCTCGTTGGCTTTTTCCGGAACGGGTGCGATCGGACCCGCTCGCATCGACTCGACGAACGCCTGACGTGCCCGCGAATTGGCGATGTCGTTGCCGCGATCGCAGTCGAGCAGTCGTTGCTCACACAACCGCCGAATCGCCGCGCGAGTGACGACGTCCGGGATCAAGCCGCGTTCGACCGCATCAAGACTCAGAGACAATAAACTCACGCCGACCTCCACTCCGTGGCTGTGACTTTTCCAAAAGTCGCCCTGTCGCTCCGCGACAGGAAAGCCGAACGTCAAACGAATCCCCTTTGTGTTCACGCTCCAGGTCTCCCGAAGCGTTCGGCAATCCTGTCGCGGAGCGACAGGGCGACAAAAATCACAGCCTC
>CAZILR010000100.1:7700-11386 GCA_964539995.1 uncultured Planctomyces sp. | reverse complement strand
TGCAAGAAAGAAAAGGAAGACAAAGAGAAAGATAAGAGCAAAGACGAGAAGAAGGATGAGGACGACGAGGACGAGGACGACGAAGACGAGGACGATGACAGCGAGGACGACGACGACGACGACGGCGAAGACAACGATGACGACTCCGACTCGGACTTCGATGACGACACGAACGACGACGAGTCAGACTACGAGCCGGATGTCGTGTTGCCCAAAGACCCCAACGACATGCTCGGCCCGGAGGGCTTTGGACTCGATCGTTTCATCGCCACGACCAGCACCCTGCCGTTCACGATTCGCTTCGAGAACCAAGCGGCGGCGTCCGCTCCCGCGCAGGTCATCGAGATCGTGCAAACCTTCGACGACGACCTCGACCTGCGCAGCTTCCGGCTGGGCGACATGCAATTCGGCGACGTCTTCGTAGATGTGCCCGCCAATCGGCTGACCTTCAGCCGGCGTCTGGACCTGCGTGAGACGAAGGGCTTCTTCGTGGATGCCGTGGCGTTTCTCGACCTCGCACGCCACCGCGCTGTGTGGCGACTGACGACGATTGATCCCAAGACCGGTCGGACTCCCGAGGATCCGCAGCGTGGATTGTTGCCGCCCGATAACCCGGACGGAGCCGGTGATGGTCTGGTGCAGTACACGATCAAGCCCAAGAAGACGGCACCCAACGGAGCACGCATCGACTCGCAAGCCACGATCACCTTCGACATCGAAGCCCCGATCGACACGCCACCCATCTTCAACACGCTCGACGGCTCGGCTCCAACCAGCCAAGTCGATTCGGTGGGCAGTTTGGTCAACAACACGAGCTTCCTCGTAAGCTGGTCCGGCACGGATCCGGCCAACGTGGACGGAACCGGTGCCTCCGGTATCGCGGTGTTCAGCGTGTTCGTCAGCGAGAATGGCGGGCACTTTGAAGCGTGGTTGCAAGACACCACACTGACCGAAGCGCTGTGGGAAGGGAATCCGGCTTCAACATACGAGTTCTTCGTCGTGGCGACGGACAACGTCGGCAACCAGGAAGCCGCACCGGCCACGCCTGATATCGTCCAACTCACGGCCGGAGGACTGGCCAACATCGGCAACTTCGTCTGGCACGATCGCAATGGCAATGGTTTGCAAGAGGAAGGCGAGCCAGGCCTTGAGGACGTGACCGTCAATCTGCTCGACAGCCTTGGCAATCAAGTCGCCACGACAACAACCAATGCGCAAGGCGGCTATACCTTCACCAACCTCGACATGGATGTGAATGACGACTTCATCATCGAGGTCTTGGCTCCGGCAACATTCGAGTTCACCACGCAAAATGCCGGCAACGACGACGTGATTGATAGCGATGTCTCGACGGCTAACGGACGCACGGCCGTCTTCACGGTCGTCAACGGCGACAACTTCGAACATGATGCTGGTCTCTTCCAACTCGGTTCGATCTCTGGCGTCGTGATTCAGGACTTGAATGGCAATCGCCAGGTGGATGTGGGTGAGCCGGGCATTCTGAACGCGCGCGTCTTTTTAGACCTCGACCAAGACGGAGTCTTCGATCAGGACCGCAACGGCGACGGCACGCTCGATGACCCCGAACCGTCGCAAATGACGATCGCTGATGGCTCGTACTCGTTCATCAATCTGCGCCCCGGAACCTACATCGTCCTCGAAACGCCTCCGGATGGCTTTGAGCAGACGTTCCCAGGCGCGGCCGGAGCGACCAACTCGACGTCGCGAGTCAATCAGGTCGGCGGCTTCGCGGCCAATCAGATCAGCACATTGGATTGCGGCTGCAGCAAGAAGCGCATTAACGCCGGAACAACGCAGGTCACGTTGACCAGTTCTGGCGTCGAACTGATGTTGCCAGGCGAAGAGGTTGCCGGTGCGGCGTCTACTCCTGCCCAGGATCTCATCAACCTCGACGGCCTGAAAGCCGACCCACGTTTCAGCGGGTTGAATGGCTCCGGCTACAGCGTCGTGGTGATCGACACGGGTATCGACGTCGATCATCCGTTCTTTGGAGCGGATGCCGACGGCAACGGCGTCGCCGACCGAATCGTCTATCAATACGACTTCGGCGACGGCGACAACGATGCGTCGGATCGGTCGAGCCACGGCTCGCATGTGTCGAGCATCATCGCGTCGCAGGACGGCATTTACGGTGGTATCGCGGCTGGCGCGAATATCATCGCGTTGAAGGTCTTCTCTGATTCCGGTCGCGGCACGTTCGCGAACGTCGAGCAGGCTTTGCAATGGGTCGTCGCGCACGGAGCGGAATACAATGTTGCAGCGATCAACATGTCGTTGGGTGACGGCGGCAACTGGACCGGCCCAACAAATTTGTACGGCCTCAGCGATGAACTCTCCCGGCTGAGCGAACTGGGCGTGATTACCGTTTCAGCGGCCGGCAATGCGTTTGGCCTGTACGACGACACGCCCGGCATCTCGTATCCGGCGGCCGATCCGTTCTCGCTGGCCGTCGGTGCCGTCTGGGACAGCAATCGTGGCGGGCCGTGGAACTTCAGCTTCACAACCGATTTCCAGACGGGTGCGGATCACATCGCCAGCTTCTCGCAACGCAGCACGCAGTTGCTGGACATCTTCGCCCCCGGAGCGCTCATCACGGCGGCGAATGCGTTCGGCAGCACAGTCACGTTGCGTGGCACCAGCATGGCCACGCCTCACGTCACTGGTGCCGTTGTTCTCGCTCAGCAATTGGCTCAGCAAACGATTGGCCGGCGTCTCTCGTCGTCCGAGTTCCGCGCGTTGGTCCGCATGTCCGGCGAGACGATCGTGGATGGCGACAACGAAATCGACAATGTGCGCAACACTGGATCGGCGTACCTGCGGATCGACGTCCATGCTCTGGCGGAGATGATTGCCGGCTTGGACGGCAGTACGGTTGCGGACACGACGGGTGGAGCCGGCATCGGCACGCAGGCATCTGGCGGCACGAACACGAGGGCCGTTGGCCCGATCGCCGCGCAGCCGTTCGCTTACACCATCGTGCTGACGTCGGATCAAGACCGCACCGGCGTCGATTTCGGCGTCGAGAAGGTCAATCGCCGTCCGACCGATATCACCGTGACACCTTCGAGCGTCAATGAGAACACCGACACGACAAATCCTGTGCTGATCGGCACCGTCGCGGCCGTCGATCCGGACCTCGACAACATCTTCACGTTCGCGTTGGCCAGCGGTGCAGGCTCGACCGATAACAGCCGCTTTACGCTGGTCGGCGATCAACTCTTCCTGAATGCCGGACAGACGCTGGATCGCGAACTGGCGTCCGGTTTCTCGATCCGCCTGGAAGTCGATGACGGTCGCAACCTGTTCCAGAAGGCAGTGACGATTGGGATCAATGGCCTCAATGACAACGCCCCGTCTATCACGTCGGCCAATGCCGTGAACGTCGCGGAAAATGTGACGGCCGTGCTGACGGTGACGGCCATGGACGCGGACTTGCCGCCTGAAACGCTGACGTTCACGATTGTCGGCGGAGCCGACCAAAACGAGTTCAACATCACCACCAATGGTGCGCTCACGTTCGCGTTGGCACCGGACTTCGAGTCTCCGAACGACAGCGACGCCGACAACGTCTATGTGGTGGACGTCCAAGTCAGCGATGGCAACACAACCGCGACGCAGACGATCAGCGTCACGGTGACGGCGGTCAATGACAACAATCCGGCGAT
>CAZILR010000100.1:0-7600 GCA_964539995.1 uncultured Planctomyces sp. | reverse complement strand
AAGTGCAAGCCGATGACGGCAACGGCGGAACGACGACGCAGACGATCAGCGTCACGGTGACGGCGGTCAATGACAACAATCCGGCGATCACGTCGGCGGCGACGGCCAACGTCGCGGAGAACACGACGGCGGTGTTGACGGTCACAGGGACGGACGCGGACTTGCCGGCGCAGACGCTGAGCTTCTCGATTGTGGGGGGCGCGGATCAGAACAAGTTCAATCTGAGCGGCGGGGTGCTGACGTTTGTATCGGCTCCGGACTTTGAGACTCCGACGGACGCCAACGGCGACAACGTCTACGTCGTGCAAGTGCAGGCCAGCGACGGGCAAGGCGGGACTTCATCGACGCAGACGATCAACGTCACGGTGACGGCGGTCAACGACAACAATCCGGTGTTCACGTCAGCCGCCTCGGCGAACACGGCCGAGAACACGACGGCGGTGTTGACCGTCACGGCCACAGATGCCGATCTGCCGGCTCAGACGGTGAGCTTCTCGATCGTCGGCGGCGCGGATCAGAACAAGTTCAATCTGAGCGGTGGCGTGTTGACGTTCGCGGCGGCACCAGACTTTGAAGTTCCAACGGATGCGAATGGTGACAACGTCTATGTCGTGCAAGTGCAAGCCGATGACGGCAACGGCGGAACGACGACGCAGACGATCAGCGTCACCGTCCTCGCAGTCAACGAGACTCCGAGTTTCATCAAAGGCCCGAATCAAACAGTCAACGAGGACGCCGTCGCACAGACCGTTAGCGGTTGGGCGACGGACATTCGCAATGGACCGACGAACGAGGCCGGTCAGGTCGTCGATTTCCTGGTCAGCAACGACAACAATGGATTGTTCGCGGTTCCGCCGAGTATCGCCGCGAATGGGACGCTCAGCTACACGCCGGCCGCCAATGCCCACGGAACGGCAACAGTGACCGTCCGCATTCACGACGACGGGGGCCTTGATCTGGGCGGCGACGACACGAGCGACGAGCAGACCTTCACGATCACCGTCAACACGGTCAACGATGTGCCTAGCTTCACGAAGGGGCCGGACATCGTCACTTCGGGGGACGGGGTGCTGCATTCGCTTCCGGGTTGGGCGACCGGTATCAGTCGAGGTCCGGCAAATGAGGCGGGACAGACGGTCGATTTCCTGGTCACGATTCCGCCGGCGAACAACACGTTGTTCACGGTGGCACCGGCAGTCTCCGCGGATGGCACGTTGACCTTCACTCCCAAGGCCGCGGCGGTCGGCGTTGTGACCGTCACGACGCAGATTCGAGACAATGGTGGCACGGCGGATGGCGGAGTGGACCGCAGCGCCACGCAAACATTCACCATCACGTTGACGGGCCTGAATCGCGCACCGACTTTCGTCAAGGGGGTCAATCAGACGGCTCTGGAAGACGCGGGGCCGCGAACGGTGAATGCGTTTGTGACGGCCATCAATGTCGGAGCGACCGAGACGAATCAGCGAGTTCAATTCCTGGTCACCAGCAACAGCAATCCGGCGTTGTTCGCCTCGTTGCCGTCGATCTCCGAGACGGGTGTGTTGACCTACACCACGGCTCCCAACGCCAACGGGACCGCGACGGTCAAGTATCTTGCTCAGGATGACGGCGGGATCGGCGGCGGCGGCAAGAACAGGTCTGCCGAGCAGACCTTCACCATCACAGTGACGGCGGTCAATGACGTGCCCAGTTTCACGAAGGGAGCCGATCAGACGGTGACGGAGGACGCCATCGCTCAAACGGTGAACGGCTGGGCGACGAACCTCAGCAAAGGACCGGCCAACGAAGTCAGTCAGACTTTGAGCTTCCTTGTGACGACGGACAACGCCGCGTTGTTCTTGAAGGCACCAGCGGTCTCGGCCACCGGAGTCTTGACCTACACCGTGGCTCCGAACGTCAGCGGTGATGCGATGGTTTCTGTACGCATCAAGGACAACGGTGGCATCCTCAACGGCGGCTTGGACACCAGCGACGTCCAGACGTTTGCCATTCATGTCACCGCCGTGAACGACGCTCCGACCGTGACGGTTCCCGCGGCGCAGACGACGAACGAAGACACCGCGAAGCTCATTCCCACAATCCTCGTTGGCGACCTCGAGGCCACCACTCTCGACGTTACATTGGCGGTGACTCGCGGCACGATCAATCTCGGCAACGTGACCGGCTTGACGTTCCAGAACGGAACGACCAACGACAGCGCGACCGTGAGGGTCCAGGGAAGCAAGACCCATCTGACGGCCGCGTTGGCCACGATCACCTACACGCCGAACACCGACCTCAGCGGGACCGACACGCTCACCGTGACGGTTTCGGATTTGGGCGAATCTGGAACTGGCGGAACGCTCACGGCGACCAAGACCGTGGCCATCGTGGTGAAGCCGATCAACGACCGCCCGATCCGCACGGCCGGAACCCTGACGCCGATTAGCGTCGACGAGGACAGCTCGAACACGACAGCGGTCTCCTTGGGCTTCAATGGTCTGACGTACGCACCTGGGCCAGCGACGGCAACGGACGAGGCCACTCAGGTGATGACTTACACGGTGACTGGCATTCCAGCGTTCGCCTCGATCTTCAAGGCAGATGGCACGACGGCGGTCAAAGTGAAGGGAGTCGTCACCGCGGCGGAATTGCAAGGTTTGAAGTTCAAGACGGTGCCCAATCTCTTTGGCACGGGCAATCTCACCTTCACCGTCACCGACAAGGGTGCGAGTGCCGCTCCGAACGTGAATTTGCTCACCGAGTCATTGGCGATCACCGTCAATCCTGTCAACGACGCACCGCCGACGATCAGTAACATCGCCGATGTGGCCGTCAATGAAGACGTCGCGACGGCGGCCATCAAGTTCACCGTTGCTGACATCGACGATGTGCTCGTCAGCTTGAACGCTGTTACGGTCACGGCCACCTCCTCGAACATCGATTTGGTTCCCAACTCGGCGACGAACATCGTGCTCGGTGGCAGCCTGGGGGCACGCACGATCCTCTTGAAGCCGCTTGCGGATCAGTCCGGAGTGACAACCATCACGGTCACAGCCACGGATTCCAGTGGAGCGACGGCGAGCGACACGTTCAATCTGACGGTCAACGCTGTCAATGACGCTCCGCGAGTGACACCAGCGACGCTGACCATTCCCGAATTCACGACGAATGACACGATCGTCGGCACCGTGGCCGCCGTCGATCCGGATCTGGGTGACACGGTCACTGCCTTCGTGATCTCGGCCGGGAACACCGGCAACGCGTTCAAGATCGACAATGCCGGCGTGATTCGAGTTGCCGATGCCACGAAGATCGACTTCGAGGCGCTCCGCACTTACTCGTTGTCCATCAAGGCGACCGATAATCGAGGCTTGGCTGGCTCCAAGGTCGGAGAACTCGGCCCCATCACGATCAACGTCGAGAATCAATCCTTCGAGCTGACAGTCCCGACTCTCGACGCGGATAACACCTTGACGGTCCTGCGAGTCGGTAACAACCTGGTCGCGAGACGCGGCCTCGTGGATGTCATCACTCCCACTTCCATTGATGACGTGAGCTTGTTGACCATCACGGGCGGTACGGCGAAGGACACGGTTGTCCTGGATGCCACGCTCAATACGGCTGGCACTCCCGCGACGAAGAAGTTCGGCGGCCAGATCGTCTTCAATGGCAACGATGGCGATGACAAGCTCGACGCGAGCAAGATCACCGCTGCGACCATTGGCATCACATTCAATGGTGGAATCGGTAATGACACGGCCCTCGGTGGTTCCGGCTCTGAAACGCTGAACGGCGGCGATGGCAACGATTCGTTGACCGGCGGAGCAGGCAACGACTTGCTCACTGGTGGCTTAGGGGACGACGTGTTGCTCGGCGGAACGGGGAACGACACTTATGCCTTCCACGACACCGACACGGCCGAAATTGATACGCTCACCGAGTTGTCTGGATCAGGTACTGGGATCGACGTGCTCGACTTCAGTGCTTTGACGACCGCAGTCACAGTGAACCTGACCAGTGAACTCGCTCTGGCGACTCACATCAATCGCACGGTGAAAACGAGCGCAACGGGGACCACGAAGCTGGCTCCGAATTTCGAGAATGTCCTCGGTGGATTAGGAGACGACTCCCTGATCGGCAATGCTGCTGCGAACAGCCTCGCGGGTGGCGCGGGCAACGATACGATGAAATCCGCCGCCGGAAACGACACGTTAAACGGCGGGCTTGGCAACGACGGCCTTCTCGGCGAGGACGGCAACGATCAACTCAACGGTGACGCCGGCAGCGACACCATCATCGGCGGTGTCGGGAATGATGTACTG
Organism: uncultured Planctomyces sp.; assembly: GCA_964539995.1. Taxonomy (GTDB): domain Bacteria; phylum Planctomycetota; class Planctomycetia; order Planctomycetales; family Planctomycetaceae; genus SXKJ01. Next base: position 3,293 of record CAZILR010000100.1, on the reverse strand, counting down.
CACGGCGGCGACAACGATGACACGGTCATCGGTGGCCTCGGAAATGACTCTCTCTTTGGTGATGCCGACAACGATCTGGGATTGGGAGGGAAAGGTGGAGCCTCCCGCGGCGGCACAAGCACGAAAGAAAGCGGAGATGTGATCAACGCTTCTATCGAGCTTATCGACGAAGCTTTCGCAACAATCTTCGCCTTCGAATAGTCGCGACCACATAGTATGAAACAACCTCAACCGGGCTGACGGTGAGATCTCGGCCGTGGGGTAGAATCTCGCTTGAAATGACTATCTGAGCAACTGAACTAGCGAAGTCACGGCGTCATCCCACCCACCGATCCCGATCACAAAAAGTTCTATTGGCGTCCTCTTACCTCCACTCGAAAGCCTCCGTTGACCAATTGCGTCAACGGAGGCTTTTCCATTTTGGGTGAACCAAATTTGGCGGCGACCAACGGGCTTTCGATCGTGTGATTTTGGGTCACAATTTCGTCTGTAAGTGACGCCACACCGCGATGCTCTGGTTCGGTCCACACAAGATGCGACCGCCGATCACGTTCCTGCGGACGCATTGCACGGCATTACCCCACCGGGGATCTCGTTGCCGACAGGAATTTGGGCAACTTGAGTGAAGAAGCCGTACCTCGGCAATTTGATTCCGCATGATGGACAAAAGTGGCCGATGTTGACGAGACCGAGCCAAGGAGGGCTCAAGTCAGCGAAATTGGATTATTTTCGCCAGGACCAGCCAAGGAGGGTGTGATGTCCGCGCTTCGAGTTCGCGCTCAACTGCTGTTGGTACTCGCGACGGCCCTCTCGGCCCCACAGTTCGCACAAGCTCAAGGCTTGCAGTTATTCGGCATCGGTCCAGTCAATCGCTCGATGGGTGGAGCCGCCACAGCCGCTCCGATCGAAGCCATCGGTGCCACGGCCGTCAATCCGGCGACACTTTCCGCGCTGTCGAATCAACTCAGCGTCGGGGCAGAAGTCTGCACGCCGCTCATGGATATCAGCTCGACCTTGGGCCTAGCGTCCGGAAACACAAACGGCGATTCAGGCTGGGCGACCGTTCCGTCGCTCGCCCTCTCCTGGAGACCGACGCCGGAGTCACCGGTGACCTATGGCCTTGGCTTGTTCGGAGTCGCGGGATACTCCGTCAATTATCCAGCGAGCACGACAAATCCGATCCTCGGCCCGCATCTTCCACCGCCCGGTGCGTTCGGAAATTTGTACGTTGATGTCAGCTTCTTGCAGATCGCGCCGTCCGTGTCGTTGCAAGTCACCGATCAACTCTCGATCGCTGCTGGCCCCACCGTCATGGCAGGACGATTGATCGCGTCCCCGTTTGTGTTCACGGCCGCAAATTCCAACGGCACATATCCAGTTGGAGCTGGCACCGAGTTCGCATGGGGCATGGGTTTTCAAATCGGTGCGTTTTGGAAAGGGACCGACGGCCTCAACTTCGGAGCCTCGTACAAAAGCCCGAATTGGTTTCAGGATTTTCAATACCACGGCGTCGATAGCGGCACTGGAGCACCTCGCGATTTTCAGTTTCATTTCGATTACCCACAGATTGTCTCATTGGGAACGTCGTACACCGGAATTGAGCGGCTGCTGGTGGCCTGCGACGTGCGGTACTTCGATTGGTCGTCCGTGAAGACACTCGGTCAAACCGCTCAGTTCGCGCCGACCGGAGAACTGACCGGACTTGGATGGCAAAGCACTTGGGCCATCGCCGTTGGTGCTCAATACGAACTGACGCCGATGCTCGCCTTGCGAACGGGATATCAGTTCTCACAAAGCCCCATCGACGATTCTGTGGCCGGTTTCAATGTTGGCTCGCCGCTGATCCTGCAACACTCGATCAACGCCGGTGGAACGATCAAATTGAACGAGAATCTGGCAATCAACGCCGCGTACTATTACGCCCCGTCTGCGGAAGTCAGCGGTCCCATCGAACTGCCAGGTGGCGCGGTCCCCGGATCGAACGTGAACTATCGCGTCTCCGCCCACGCGATTTCCGTCGGCATGACCGTGATGTTCTGAGCGATCCGATGCGGCACACGTCATCGTTCGTAGGCTGAACCGAAGGCCGGCGACGTCGCTCAGTCTTCTCGCGTACTGACAGGCACCGAAGTACGTTCGCAAGTTTTTCACACAGCGTCACCGAACCGTTCCACCTGTGAGCGTTGTTGTCTAATTCGTACGAGCTCAGTTGAGTCCACCGACACGAAGCAGGACAATTTTGGGGGAGCCACCGCCCCTTTGCGGTTTCTTCGATCTCGCCGACAAACTTGAACCTCCCGATCATTTTTCAATCCGCATCAACATGCCCAAAAACCTCGCCGGTGTTCTGCCCGTCTTCCAAACTCCGTTTCACGACGACGAGTCCATCGACTTCGACACGCTCCGACGCGAGATCGACTGGCTGTTTGATCGTGGAGCCGATGGCATCGTGATGGCGATGGTCTCCGAGACGCTGCGGCTTTCGACCGATGAACGGCAATCGCTGGCCGAGCACGCTTGCCGTTGCGGCCGGCCGCGCGGATCAGTCGTCATCAGCGTTGGTGCGGAGAGTTCCCACTCGGCCGAGCGACTCGCACGCCACGCGGCGGATGCGGGAGCAACCGCGTTGATGGCGATCCCACCGGTCTCGGTGGCAGTCGGCGAGGCCGAGCAATTGCGCTACTTCGAGCGGTTGCTGCGAGCCGTGCCGATTCCGTTGATCGTGCAAGACGCGAGCGGCTACGTCGGCCGGCCTATGTCGATCGCCTTGCAGGCTCGAATGTGGCGTGAGTTTCATCCACGAGTTCTCTTCAAGCCCGAAGCCGTTCCGATCGGCCAACGGCTCTCGGAACTTCGCGATGCCACGAACGGCCAGGCCGCCGTCTTCGAGGGAAGCGGCGGCATCGCTCTCGTCGATAGTTTTCGCCGAGGCATCGTCGGCACCATGCCGGGAGCCGACTTGATCGACACGCTCGTGGCGTTGTGGCGAGCGTTGCAAGCCGGCGACGACCAGCGAGCCTACGAACTCTCACTGCCACTCTCCGCGCTCGTCGCGTTGCAAACCGGTCTCGATGGATTCCTGGCCGTCGAAAAATATCTGCTGCACAAGCAAGGCATTTTTCCCAATATGCTGATTCGCGGCCCGGTCGCGTTTCAGCTCGACGAAGAAACTCGTCGTGAAGTCGATCGGTTGTTTGATAGACTTTGCAAACTCACCAAGCTGTCGCCCTCCTCACCCCTGATCCCTAGCCCCTAACCCCTATTTCCATCATGACTCAAGCCATTGTCGATCC
>CAZILR010000099.1:0-11391 GCA_964539995.1 uncultured Planctomyces sp. | reverse complement strand
CGCTGCGCTGGTCCCACCCTACCTTTTTTGCAAGAGTTTCATGATTTTCACGGGGGTCATTTTTCGCGTGCTGGTGCTGGTGGGCTGATGGGTGGCTCCCTGCGTGGTAGATCAACGCCGGTCTGCGCGGCCTCCAATTCGGCCTGCGCGATTTCAACGTCGGCACGACATCGCGCCATCACGAGACGGGCGCGTTCCAGTTCCAGTTCGGGGATCGCGCCGGCAACTTTACGATTGGACTCCTGCATTTTCATCAATTCCTTCTCGGCGGCCGCGAGAGCAACTTCCGCGACACGCAGCCGAGCCTGAGCCGCACGCGTGAGTGTCTTGGTGATTGCGGAGGCATCCTGGGATTGCGACGGAGTGCCCGACAATCCGTTTGGATTCTGCGGCTTCGGCTTACCTCCGCGTCGCAGCGTCGCGCCGCGATAATCGCTGCCGATGTTCTGCGGAGCCTTCGTCAGTACCAAGACGTTGTCGTTCAGGATCAGCCATTCGTAATCGCGAGGCTCCTTCTTGTCGGTCGTCACGCTCTTCAGCGTGTTCCCCTCAAGCTGGTAATAGCCAGAAAGATTTCGCATCTCCTGGAACGACCAGCAGCCTTCGGGTTGCTTTTCGATCCGGCCGACGAACTCGAAGCCGGCTGGCAATGTCACGAGCCATTCGCCGTCCAAGTTGGGCACTCGCGGCTCTGGTTTCGACGGTGTGATCGGCGAGGCGGTTTTGAGACGAGCCTCGTCCCACTTCAACTCATTCTCTTCATCCAGCAAATCGGCGAGGCGGCGTTTGAGGATGTCTGGTTTATTTTCCTGGCGGCGATGATGAGCGACTCGCAGCTTGTCCACGCGGTCAGCAAGCTCCGCGATCTCGGCGGCTCGACGCTGCTGACGCAACTCGAAGTGCTTGTCGGTGAGCAACTCCAACTCAGCGCGGAGCTTCGATTTCTCCGGTTCCTTCGCCGCTCGCACGCGAGCGGCCAGTTGCTTGGCTTCGCGGTCCATCGCCGCGTCTTGGTCGTCCTGAAAAAATACTGCGGCGGCCGGTCGATTCGATGTCGAGGAGTTCGGCGGGATGTACCTTGATTTGGGATCGGGTTCTCCAGGCAGCGGAAGTCGCTTCGTCCCAGGTGCCTCATCGAGTGCGATCAGGAGCGCCGTAATGATCACGAGGCGGTCAGCATTCGCCGACACAATCAGCGAATTGGTTTGCTGATTCACCGAGGCTTTCGCTTCGACGGGAAGCAGTGGCTGAATGAGCCGCAAAACCTCCGAGGCGTCCGCATTCAGGAGACCGAATGTTTTGGTAACGACAAGATCCCCTTTGATATCTGCGTCATACTTGGAACGATCGACACGGGACTTGCCAAAACCAACTTTGTTGTCGATCGGCGGCGGCAGAGTTTCACTGCGAAGCGCATCGAGGATCGGCTCCTCGCCGGAACTCGCCGGGCCGGTTCTCACTTGCTCATCCGGCAATATCACTGAGGACGGAGCGTCTGATCGCACTCGATCTTCAACCGCGCGAGCGTCCTGCATGGCAAGCATCTGCTGCTGGCGGCCGAGCAGCAGCGTTAGGGTCGCGAGCAGCAAACCGCCCACCGCAAACGTCACGCTGAGAGTCCGTTTCATGGTCAAGCCTTTCAAAAATCGGCATCGGATTCGAGTTGTTGAAGCTTCTGATTCGCCTGCTGGATGTCGCCGTCGAGTTCGTCGTCCCAAGTGTCTTCCCTCTGCGTCTCCGCGCCTCTGCGTGAGACTTCTGCTTCGGCTGTTCCGCCGGTTGTCTTTGATGGCGAATCAAGAAGGAGAGGACTCACGCAGAGACGCAGAGTCGCAGAGAGGACAAGGGCGGTACTGGCCGCGATCAACCAGCGAGCCTTTCGGTGCGTGTGGCGATCCACCAGCAACTTCACCTCATCAGGCAAAACAGCAACGGTCGGTTGTTGAACATGGGCCAGGCAATTCGTCAGCACCTCGGCCACCTCGCGTGCCGACTGCCAGCGAACCTCGCGATCCTTCGCCAACAGCTTGAACACGAAGGCTTCCAGCCAATCGGGGACGGACGGGTTGATCTCGCGCAGCGATCGGGGCGTGTCGTCGGTGACTCGGCGGAGCATCGCGTAGGGCGAGTCGGCTCGGAACGGCGGATGTCCGGCCAGCAGCGCGTACAGGACGCTGCCGAGGCTGAACAAGTCGGCTCGATGATCGAGAGCCTCACCGCGAGCTTGCTCCGGCGACATGAACTGCGGCGTGCCGGCGATGGTTCCGCTTTGAGTCAGGCTCGCGTCATCGACCGCTCGCGCGAGGCCGAAGTCGGTGATGACGACTCGGTCCACGTTCCGCTCCAGCAGAATGTTCGCCGGCTTGATGTCGCGATGCACGATTCCCTGAGCATGAGCCGCAGCCAGCCCGTCGGCAATTTGCTGGCCGATCCGCAGCACGTCCGGCACATCGAGCGGGCCGACTCGATCCAGACGTTGCTGCAAGGATTCGCCCGGCACAAATGGCATCACGAAATACGGTGGCTGGTGCGTCGCATCGACCGCATGAATCCCGATGACATGCGGATGCACGACCGCCGCCGCCGCTTGAGCCTCTCTTGCGAATCGCTTTCGAGCCGCTCCATTCTCCGCGTACTGCGGCCCCAGCATTTTGATCGCGATCCAGCGGTTGAGCTCGTGATCGTAGCCCTTGAGCACGATCCCCATGCCGCCGCGGCCGATGATTTCGAGCACGTCAAACTCGCCAAGCCGGCCAAGCATCGCGGGATTGTCGGAAGGCTCCAACGGTAGGGTGGGTCGAGCATCGCGAGACCCACCAGCAGCAACGTCGTTGACAGCATGTTGGTGGGTCTCGCGATGCTCGATCCACCCTACGTCGGACAGCAGTTCTCGCGTTTCGTGCCACCACGATTCGTCGGCGGCGAGAGTCTGCATCTGCCGACGGCAGGTCTCGCACGATTCAACATGCGACATCACTTCGGCCTCGGCCCGCTCCGGCAAATCGCCGTCGAGCAGGCTTCGTAGCCGGTCGTGATCGCATTGAGTGGTCCGCGCGAGCATTGCATGATTCCTCCCCCACCGAGCACAGGGCCGGTGGGGCTTGTGTCATTCTTTGGCTTCTTCGACTTTCTCTCGCAGCCGTTTCATCACGCGGCTGCGAGCGACGTAAACCGCTCCGGCGGACATCTTCAATTCACGAGCGACTTCGGAAACCTCGCGGCCGATGACGCTCGTGTCCCAAAACGCTCGCCAGGTCTCCGAGCGGAATTCCGATTCGATCTCTTCCGCCGCCCACAGGAAAATTTGCCGACGACGTTCGAGGTCGAACAGTCGTGACTCGCCGCAATCGGGCGACGGAACTTCATCGAGCCACCGAGCAAAATCACTGTCTCCCGTGCCGCGCGGATGTCGAGACTGTCGGATCAAAAAATTGACCACCAAGTTCCGAGCAATGGTCGCCAGCCAGCCGCGAAACGATCCGCGAGCGGGATCTGACTCCCAGCGGCCGATCGCTCCGGCCACCGAGACCAACACCTCTTGCGTGACCTCGCGAGCATCCGCGTCCTGTAAGCCTCGTTGCCGCGTCAAACGGAAAATGAGTGGCTGATAAATCTCCAAAAACTCCGCCCACGCTTGCTGGTCGCCAGCGTCGCGCAGCCGCAGCAGCAGGCTTGGTCGAGTCTCCGGAGCAGTCATCATCCACGCATCCTCGCCAAGTTTCACAACGGCCACCGGAAAATCTTACAGAAAAATTGCCGCGACCCGCCGCCGAGACTGAAGCGACCAATGCTCATGGCTATTCTGTCGCCCTTGTCGCCTGTTCGGGATTCTCCCGAACGCCCATGCCAACTCAACTCTTCAGGAGATCTCATGACCGCGTTTCTGCCGCAGCACGAGCCGTTCTTCGCGAGGATGTTTCGGAAACTCCGGCTCCGTGCCGACCAAAAGCTGTATCAGTACGACTACTCGCATGTGTCGCCGTTGGCAGTCCTGAAGAACCTGCCGATCACAGATCAATTCCGATTCGAGTGGCTAACCGTCGTCGGCAAGCGAGTGCTCGATGTGCTGGAAAATCACGCGGAATTGGAATTAGACCAGAACGCGAAACTCCTTCTCTCTGATAAACACAAACTGATTCGCGAGCTATTCGAGATCGGTGAAGCCTCCGTCATCACGCTCACCCATCACATCTCGAAATCGCTGCAATTCGACGGCCGAATCGGCGCGGTGGCGAGTCCGGCGAAGTCTCTCCAAGATTACGCGGAACTGTTTCGAGCGTTCGGGCTGCCTCCGATCGCCAGAGATTTCATGGATGACCGGGCGTTCGCCGCCATGCGCGTGGCCGGTCCGAATCCGGTGATGCTCAAACGCTTGAAGGCGCGTGACGAACGGATGCCGATCACGGACGAGATGCTTCGAATCGCCGCGCCGCAAGATTCCCTGGACGCGGCGCTCGCGGAGGGGCGACTGTATCTCGCCGACTACGCGCTGCTGGACGGGGCCGAACTCGGAACATTTCCGAACGGTCAAAAGTATCTTTACGCGCCGTTGGCGTTGTTCGTCATCACGGGAGCGAAGAAGGAGCTGTTGCCGGTCGCGATTCAGTGCCAACAAAAGCCAGCGGCGAACAACCCGATCTTCACCCCCAACGACGGCTACAACTGGTTGATCGCGAAGACGATCGTCGAGACTGCCGACGGCAACATCCATGAGGCCGCCACACATCTGGGCCGCACGCACCTGACGATGGAAGCGTTCGTCATCTCGTCGTACCGGCAACTGGCGGAGAATCATCCGCTGGCCCTGCTGCTGTGGCCGCATTTCGAGGGGACGTTGGCCATCAACAAGGCGGCCTGGCAACACTTGATCGCGGACAAAGGTGCCGTTGACAAACTGATGGGAGGCACGATCAACACTTCGCGCAAGGTCGCCGTTCACGGAGTTCAAAGCACTCGCGTGATGAACGATCTGCTGCCGCTGACGTTCGCTCAGCGAGGCGTTGATGATCGCGAGGCGTTTCCGAATTATTCGTATCGCGACGACTCGCTGCTGTATTGGGATGCGATTCACGAATGGGTCGGCGCGTATCTGCGGCTGTACTATCCGAACGACGCGGAAATTCAGCGTGACACCGAACTGCAAGCCTGGACTCGTGAGTTGGCATCGGACAACGGCGGACGAATCAAGGGCCTGCCAAACGACGGAGCGATCCAGCGCATTGAAGAATTGATCGAGGTCGCCACCTTTGTGATCTACACCTGCAGCGTGCAGCACGCGGCGGTTAATTTTCCGCAGTACGACTGCATGAGTTACGCACCGAACATGCCGTTGGCCGGATACCGTCCAGCTCCCACCGCGAAGACCGGGGCGACCGAAGCGGACTTCATCGCGATGTTGCCAACGCTCGACATGGCCGAACTTCAAATGGATTTGGGATACCTGTTGGGGACCGTGCATTACACGGAGCTTGGGCGATACGACAAAGACCAGTTTCAAGACCCGCGTGTGGCGGCTCCGCTGCGAGCCTTTCAGAAACGGCTGGCGGACATCGGGCCAAAAATTGATGAACGCAATCGGATGCGACGTCCGTACGAAACACTCGCGCCGCGGGGCATTCCTCAGAGCATCAACATCTGATTTTCGAGGCCGACAAAGACTCCAAACGTGGCGGCAAGCTGCCAGTTGACCGTCGAATCGCCACAAGCTGGCAGCTTGTGGCTACGGTTCTTGGGCGGCCATTCAGACACCACGCGAGAGGCGCAATCTGGAAACTTCGTGATTACGATCATTCGCGTCGTTGACGGATTCTCGTGAACCTTCGAGTCACGACCGTTGCTGGAAGATCACATGACTTCGCCCACTCAATCCTCGTCCCCGAGCGAACCGGACCCGCGGCGGATCGGCACCGATCCGCCGATCTCCTCCGACAACATGCCCTCCGGAAATGGACCGAAAACAAAGACCACGGCCATCGAGCCAACACGGATGGTCCCGCGCGGAGGGCTACTCCCGCACTCCACCGTCGAGCCGGCCGCAAACAATCGCAAGACGATTCCTGAGCAGTTCGGCCGCTACCGCATCGAACGGGAGCTCGGACGCGGCGGCATGGGAGCGGTATATCTCGCGCACGACGGGCAGTTGGATCGCAAGGTCGCGCTGAAGATTCCGTTCTTCAAGGATGACGAGGATGACGCCGAATCCGTCGAGCGTTTTTATCGCGAGGCCCGCGCGATGGCGACGTTGCAACATGCCAACTTGTGCCCGGTGTTTGATGTTGGCCAGTTTGAGCTGTGGCACTTTCTGACGATGGCTTTCATCGACGGTCAGCCGCTTTCCAAGCAACTGAAAGAGTCGGGAACACTGGCCACTCTGCACGCGGCGACGCTGTTGAGGAAAGTCGCGATGGCCGTCCAAAAGGCGCACGATGCCGGCATCGTGCATCGTGACCTCAAGCCGTCGAACATCATGCTGACCAGCGATCATGAGCCGATCATCATGGACTTCGGATTGGCTCGGCGGCAGTCGCCCGGCGAAGTCGAGTTGACTCAAAGCGGTGCGGTGTTCGGCAGTCCGGCGTACATGGCTCCCGAACAAGTCGAAGCTCGACATCACGAGATCGGCCCGGCGACCGACGTGTATGCGCTCGGAATCATTCTCTATCAAATCCTCACCGGCCAGCGTCCCTTTGAAGGTTCGGCGGCTTCGATCTTTGGACAGATCGTGTCGCGGACACCCACTCCGCCATCAAGTTTGCGCCACGATCTGCCACCGGAGATCGACGCTATTTGCTTGAAGGCCCTCGCGAAGTCCCCGTCGCAGCGGCACGCCTCCGCCGCGAGCTTCGCCGACGATCTGTCCCGTTTTTTGGCGAGGTCTGGAGACCTGTCGCCGACGATGAGCTTTCGTCCTGATCTCGATTCCAAATCCACGAGCACCGGGCCGATTTCCGAACACGATAGCGAGACCCCTTCCGTCAGCCGATCGCGCCGCGAGGCCGAGCTGAGGCAGGTCACGATCGCCATCTTCAATTACGAGACCGACGACAGCTCTTTCGTCGATTCCTCATCGGCCTCGCATTCCGAGCAAATGCACGAGCAAGCTCAGTCGTTCACGTCGTTCATCAGCGAGCAGGTCGCTCGGCTGGGAGGCGTGACCGTGCTCGGTTCGGGCCAAGAAGTCATCACCTGCTTTGGCTTCCCGCAGGCGTTCGAGGATGCCGCGCAGCGAGCCGTGCGCGTGGCCCTGCAAGTCATGCGCGACTTCGCCGCGGCCGATCGCACGAACGCGGGCTTGCCGTCCGCGAATCAAACGTGGGTGACGATTCATTCCGGCGAGGCGGTCGCCGAAGAACTCGGAGCGGTCAAAGGGGGCGGAATTTCGCTGGTCGGTGATGCTCGCAACATGGCGGTGCGGTTGAACACGATCGCGGAACCGGGAACGATCGTCCTCAGCGCCATCACGCATCAGCGAGTGGCTCTGTTCTTCGAGTGCGAGTCGTTGGGCACGCAGCGCGTGCGCGGCATGTCTCAGCCGGCCGAACTGTTCAAAGTTCTCAAGGAGGCCGCGTCGCGCAATCGCGTCGAATTGGCAGACCCCGGCAATCTGACGCCACTGGTCGGCCGCGACACGGAACTCACGATTCTGAAAGATCGCTGGGAGCAGGCACTGGAAGAACTCGGTCAGATCGTGCTGTTGATCGGCGACGCCGGACTCGGCAAGTCACGATTGATCCGCGAACTGCGGGAGCACGTCATTCGCGAGGACTCCGAAGGGGCGGCCGTCATCGAGTTGCGTTGCTCGCAGTATCACCAAAGCACCAGCTTCTTCCCGATGGTCGAGTTTCTTTCCCGGCTATTGAGCTTTGAGAATCAATCGGCGGCGGAACGGCTTGAGACTGTCGTGCGTTATCTGCGGGAGCTGAAGCTGGAGTCGTCCGACAACGTCGCGTTGCTGTGCCAAATGCTCGACGTCACGACAGACAGCCGCTTCCCACCGCTGGCACTGTCTCCGCAACGGCTCAAAGAACGAACGGAAGAATTGCTGCTGCGATGGCTGAAACAATTGGTCGAAGTCCGTCCGGTGTTGTTCATCGTCGAAGATTTGCATTGGATCGATCCCTCGACCATCGCGCTGGTCGAACGGCATGTCGAGCAGTTTGAAAGCGGACGCGCGCTCACGCTGCTGACATTCCGCCCGGAATTTGAAACGCCGTGGAAGAGCAAACCGCATCAAACGCAGATCGCCTTGAACCGCCTGACCAAGCGGCAAATTGGCGAGATGATGCGAAAGCGGACGAAACGGAAAGACATCCCCGAAGCGATTCTGCAACAAGTCATCGACCGCACGGACGGCATCCCGCTGTTCATCGAAGAGTTCACCGTCGTCATCGTCGAGTCGGGCATCCTCGATCGCGCCGATGCGGGGGCCGAAGCCTCGTCGCTGCTAAATGTCATCCCGGCGACGCTGCACGACTTGCTGCTGGCTCGGCTCGATCGCATGGCCGCCGATCGCGAAGTCATCCAATTGGCCGCGACCATCGGCCGTGAATTCAGCTTCGAGTTGCTGTCCGCCGTGGCCGATGCCGCCAGCATCGGCTCGGACGCCGCCAACATCATTCACGATCTGCACCAAGAACTCGACAAGCTGGTCAAGGCGGAAATCCTCTTCCAAAAGGGACAAGCAGCCGAGGCGAGCTACATCTTCAAACACGCGCTACTTCAAGACGCGGCTTATCGGTCGATGCTCACGAAGAAGCGGCAAGCCTGTCATCAGCGCGTCGCCGAAGTTTTGGAAACACAATTCGCCGACATCGCCACCTCGCAGCCAGCCTTGTTGGCTCATCACTTCACGGAAGCCGGTGTCACCGACAAAGCGATTCAATACTGGCAGAAGGCCGGTCAGAAATCGCAGGAGCAGTCGGCCAACCTGGAAGCGATTCAGCAATTTGAACGTGGTCTCGCCCTGACGATGACGCTGCCGACGTCACCGCAGCGCGACATGCTGGAACTCGGCTTGAAACTGCCCCTGAGCGCGGTGCTGATGGGAGTCCAAGGTTACGCGGCTCCCGAAGTTGAGCCGGTGCAGAATCGGTGCATCGAGATTTGCCGGCAACTCGGCGAAGGCGCTCCGCTCTTCCCGCTGCTGATCGCCAACTGGGAGTGGCTGTTCATTCGCGGACGATACGCAAGCTGCGATGATCGCTGTCGAGAAGTCATCTCGCTAGCGGAGGCGGCTCAAGGGCCGGGCATGTTGTCCGAGGCCCATTGGACGCGCGTCTGCACGTCGTTCTACGCGGGAGACTTTCCGACAGTTCGTGCTCACGCCGAAATCGGCTGGAAGCACTACCACCGCGATGCCAGCATCGAGTACGCCAAGATCACTCAGCAGAACTGCGGCCCGCTGCTGATCGCGCATCGCGGCATGGCTCTGTGGAAGCTGGGCTACCCCGACCAAGGCATCGCCCGCGCGCTGGAATCGCTCGAACTGGCGATCGACCTCAAACATCCCTTCACGCAGGCCGTCATGGAATGGAAGGTCGGCCAAACCTACGACTTCGCCCGCATGGGCCAGAAAACGCTGGAGTACGGGCAGCGCGCCCACAAGATCGCCAGCGAACAAGCCTTCGCGTTTTGGACCGCGCTCGGACTTGGCTGCCAAGGAGTCGGCCTCAAACTGCTCGGCCGCTTCGACGAGGCCATCGAATTGCTGCGCGAGTGTAATTCGCTCAATCAAGCGACCGGCGCGAACATTGTCTTCGGCAAATACAAAGGTCACTTGGCCGACGCACTCTGGCACGCCGGCCGACGCGACGAAGCGTGGCGCACGCTTGATGAAGCGTTCGGGCACCTGCAATCCGGCGAACGGTACATGGAAGCCGAGTTGCTCCGCTGGCGCGGCGACTTTGAATTCGATCAAGGCGGCCTCGACAATGCGGAATCCGCCTACCGCGAGTCACTCGCCGTCGCCGCTCGTCAGCAGGCGAAATCGTACGAACTGCGCTCGACCATGCGACTCGGCCGTGTCTGGAATCAGCGAGGCAAAACGGCCGAAGCGAAAGAGGCTTTGGCCAACATTTACAACCGCTTCACCGAAGGCTTCGAGACTCCTGATCTCATCGACGCCAGGAAGTTGCTGACTGAGTGGACATGACCGCGAGACAACGACGCAACTCTGAGAAAGGTTCGGATCGACATCATGTTTGACAAGCTGGTGCTGTGGTTCTGGGGCAAGTTTTTCATGTTGCTGATCACGATGGGTGCCGGTGCTCGGCGGCGACGCATGTCGCACAATCAGGGAACGGCCGGCCGAGGCAAACTGCGCATCGTGGACAATCCGCAGTTCCCAGCGACCGACTTCTTTGAACCCGGCCGCGAGTTCCCGTGTCGTCTGCGTCATGGCTGCGTGTCATTTTTCGACGACTGCGTCAATGAGGTGCGCAGCGGCACGCTCAAGTTCGCCGACACCGATTTTGAAAGTCCGCTCGACATCCAGATGAACACAGGCGAGCACTGCTTCTTCTGGACCGCGCGGACGTTTCTGCAATTCGCCTTCTGGAGACACCGAAAGGGGACGACGCAGTACGAGAAATTTTACAAGACGTATGGCTGGGGCCGTCGCTCGGCCGCGTCGGCGTTTCGTCGAACACCGACGTCTTACGCCACGATGTACTACCACAGCCACACGCCGTTCGGCTGGCACGCTCGCGACGGCAAGCTGCGCTACGCTCGCTTCCGCCTGGTTCGCGGCGATCACGCTCCGGAACTCGATGCGCCGGACTTGGCCTATGTGGACATGTGCGAGAAGGAATTGGCTCAAGCATCAATCCTCGCGCAGCAAAAATGCCTGCCACAAGACGAACACAAGAGCGTCAATTACCTCAATCACGAGTGGCGTGACCGGCTCAAGCAAGGCCCCATCACCTACATCCTGCAACTGCAACTGCACGAGGTGAGTCCATCCGACCCGCCGGAAATTCTGAACTCGCTGCTTCCTTGGGATCAGGCGACGCATCCGTATGTCGATCTCGCAACGGTGTCAATCACCGGAGAATTGTCGTACGCCGAGCAAAGCTACATGGGGTTTGAAATCACGAACCATCCCTCTTCCATGAGCATTCTGCCCTCGAATTCGATCGACGATTTCAATTCGCTGAACTACATGCGGAAGCAGTCGATCTGGACGATTCGTATGCGACGCTTCATGCAACGCCTATTTGGTCCGCCGTCCAATGCTCCGGATAATGCTCCACATGGCATGAGTCCTCCTGGCATGTGATTCGTCATGATTGTCGCCTTTGAAATGAGCAACGACCAACAGCGGAGAGAGAAATGACGGGTATCAACCTATTCGGGAGAATAGTCGCCGTCATCACCATGATCATTGGCATGATC
>CAZILR010000098.1:0-11402 GCA_964539995.1 uncultured Planctomyces sp. | reverse complement strand
GTGCCGAGCGATTCGATCCTCGATCACGAATTGACGCTGTTTTGTTCCAAGTATCTGCCGGTCGATGAGACATCGATTCCAACAGGGGAGCTCGCAGATGTCGCGAGCACGCCGATGGATTTTCTGAAGCCGGAAAAGATCGGCACACGGATCGACCAACCGGTCAACGGCGGCGGGGGCTACGATCACTGTTACGTCGTGGACGGCAAGGCTGGCAAACTGCGTCCGGCGGCGAAGATCGTCGAGCCAAAGTCGGGTCGCGTCATGGAAATCTCCACGACCGAGCCGGGCATTCAGTTTTACACCGGCAACTTTCTCGACGGCTCGCCCGCTACGGGCAACGCGGCCAAGCACGGAGCGTTCTGTCTGGAAACGCAGCACTTTCCAGATTCACCGAACCGCCCTGAATTCCCCACGACGAGGCTTAATCCTGGAGAATCCTATACTCAGACGACAGTCCACAAGTTTTCGGTGGTCAAGTAGCGCTTGCCCTCGCTTGAGCTTCGAGTGAGCTGGCCGGTCAATAGTGCATCGCACCAGGAGTGATCCAATGAGAATAAGTCTGTGGCTTCGAGTTTTCGCCGGTGGTGTGACAGTCGGTGTCGGCATCCTGCTGAGCGTCCCATTGTGGGGGGCGGATGACGATCCTCTGGTGGGACGCGGCAATGCTTCGACCACCAAGGATGATTCCAAGCCGGCCGTGAAAACACAGCGCAGGGGGAAAGCAGCAAGGCCCGAAGACGCGCCGAAAGCCGACGCTTCGGAAGCGGCAAGCTCGGACCATCAAAGCTCAAGTCCCAAGTCCGAAGGCTCACCATCCGAGTTTGCTCTGACCAAAGAGCTGCTGGCCAACCTCAGCCCCGAACACATGAAATCGTTCGGCGAGATGCTCGAAAAAGATTGGAAGGACCGGCCTGAGTGGGGCGACATGGCGATCGCGATCCTGAAGGACGACTTCATGCGTCCCGGTGCCGGTTGGTGGAAGCCGAGCGCGAAACGCTACGACTGGAATTGGCTGAGCGAACGCTTGGATGCGAACAAAGATGGCAAAATCGAACGCGACGAGCTGCCCGGCGATGTCGCCAAGGCCGATCAACTGTTCGAGCGGCTTGATCGGGACGGCGACGGCAAGCTCATGCCGGCGGACTTCGACCACACCGACCCGAACCCGGCGACGATGATGATGAACGTGCCGGCGATGAAGAACATGATGTCCAATCAGCTCTTCAACCGGCTCGACAAGGATTCCAACGGTCGCGTCACCATGCAGGAGATGGCTGAGTTCTTCCGCTACGGCGACAAAGAGGAACTCGAATTTCTCACCCCGGAAGACCTGCGGTTCGCGATCGACACTCCGCCGGCCAAGAAACCTGCCAGAGAACTGGACAACACTCCCCCCGCGTTTGAACCGTCCACTCCATCCGCAGCACTCAAAATGTTTTTGCGTGGCGACATGGGTTGGTTGACGGCTGGTCCTCAACTGGGTGATGTCGCCCCGGATTTCACGCTGCCGAAACACGATGGCACCGCCAACGTCACGCTTTCCGATTCGTTCGGGAAGCGGCCCGTGGTGCTCGTGTTCGGCAGCTTCACCTGAGGCCCCTATCGATCCCAGTCTGGGGTCATCGACAAGCTGTATGCTCGGTTCAAAGACCGAGCCGACTTCTATTCCGTTTACATTCGTGAAGCACACCCCTCGGACGGCTGGAGCATGGCATCCAACAAACGAGTCAACATCGACGTCGCGCAACCGAAGACCGCTGCCGAACGGACTCGCGTCGCCGTTCAATGCTGCGACTCGCTCAAGATGGCGCTGCCGATGCTGGTGGATGGCATCGACGACGCCGTCGGCCGCGAATACAGCGGCTTCCCGGATCGCCTCTACCTGATCGACCGCCAGGGCCGCGTGGCCTTCAGGGGGGGCCGAGGTCCGTATGGCTACAAGCCGCGCGAGCTGGAACAGTCGCTCATCATGCTGCTGCTGGATGAAGCCCAAAATGCCAAGACCACGACGAAATAATTAGAGGCTGACAAAGAACCTATTCGACGAGAAGAACCCTATCAGCCAGATCGCGCTAGCGTCCGGTTTTTTCGAGCTTCAGAACCGGACGCTAGCGCGTTCCAGCTCATGGGCAACGGTTTTTTGTCGGCCTCTTAGCGAGGTTTCACGTTGCGAAGGTGGAAAGATTTTTCATGACTCCGAATTCGGGATCGACGAAGACCTCTCAGCGCGTTCTCGCACTGGGTCTTTGCGGAGCGGCCGTCGCGATTCTTGGGACCGTGTTCTTTGTGTACGGCTCTTCGCTCACCAAGCGGACTTCGGTGCCGGCAGAGAAGCTGTCAGTCGCGCTGAAGCCTCGCGTGTCGTTTGATACCAGCGGTTTTTTGACTCTTCCGCAGTCCGTCACGCCTTGGGAGTCGCAAGCGCCGCTCCAACAGATCAAACAATGCTGGGATCGGTTGGGCGAGCGAACCGTCAAGATGATCGACCAGAGGCTGTCGCGAAAGGGAGTGTCCGCTAACGAGGCGGTCTCGC
Organism: uncultured Planctomyces sp.; assembly: GCA_964539995.1. Taxonomy (GTDB): domain Bacteria; phylum Planctomycetota; class Planctomycetia; order Planctomycetales; family Planctomycetaceae; genus SXKJ01. The sequence goes on along the minus strand of CAZILR010000098.1, from coordinate 8,866 downwards.
TGCTCATGACCAAAGCCACCTGCTTCACCTACGACGGAGACCCCAAGCAGGCGTATGCGACGTTGGTGGAGGCTCGACTCAAGGCCGAAGGCTCGCAGTCGGTGGCTAATGAGTGGCTGGCCAGCATCATCTTCTTCCAGGGTGTGGCAGCGCTGCGGCGGGGTGAGAATGAGAATTGCATCATGTGCCGAGGCGAAAGCTCGTGCATTCTGCCAATCAATTCGGCGGCCGTGCATCAGAATCCTGAAGGCTCGCGGCTGGCGATCGAGCATTTCACCGAGTACCTGCAACTCTTTCCCGATGACCTGGAGGTGCGCTGGCTGCTCAATCTGGCGCACATGACGTTGGGCGAGCATCCGCAGAAGTTAGCTCCGAAGTTTCTGATCTCGTTGGATGCGTTTCAAAAATCGGAAGTGGACATCGGCCGGTTCCGAGACATCGGGCATCTGGTCGGAATCAATCGTTTTAATCAGGCGGGCGGCTCGTTGCTGGATGACTTCGACAACGATGGCTTGCTGGATTTCGTGGTGACCTCGATGGACCCGGCGCAGGTGATGGGCTTTTACCGCAACAAGGGAGATGGCACGTTCTCCGAACAGACTCAGGCCGCGGGTCTGACCGATCAATTAAGCGGTCTGACGTGCGTGCAGACCGACTACAACAACGACGGCCTGTTGGACATCTACATCCCGCGCGGAGCATGGATTCCCCTCCCAATGCGGCCGACGCTGCTTCGCAATGACGGCAACTGCTCGTTCACCGATGTGACGGCGGAAGCGGGGTTGCTCGATCCGGTGAATTCCAATGCCGCGATCTGGGCCGACTACAACAACGACGGTTGGCTGGATCTGTTCGTCTGCTGCGAGCAACAACCCAATCGCTTGTTTCAGAATCAGAAGGATGGCACGTTCAAGAATGTCGCTCGCGAGGCGGGGCTGGCGATCGATAGCCGGTACTTCGGAAAAGGTTGCTCTTGGATCGACTACGACAACGACGATTTTCCAGACTTGTTCATCAACTATCTGCACGGGACCGCGCAGCTTTACCACAACGAGCGCAACGGCAAGTTCAAAAATGTTACCGAGTCGTTGGGCATTGATGGTCCGAAGATGGGGTTCTCTTGCTGGGCGTGGGACTATGACAACGACGGCTGGCTCGACATCTTCGCCACCTCCTACGACCGCACGCTGAAGGATGTCGTAAAAGGTTTGATCGGCGAGCCACATGGCCTGAACTCCAACAAGCTGTACCGCAACGAGAATGGCAAAGGTTTCCGCGACATGACTCGCGACGCAGGGCTCGACATGGTCTTTGCCACGATGGGCAGCAACTACGGCGACTTCGACAACGACGGCTTTCTCGACATGTACCTGGGGACCGGGGATCCGAATCTCAGCACGCTCATCCCCAATCGAATGTTCAAGAACCTCGCCGGACATCACTTCGCGGAAGTCACCAGTTTGGCAGGTGTCGGGCATCTGCAAAAAGGGCATGGCGTGGCCTGCGGTGACTGGGACCGCGACGGTGACATCGACCTTTTCATCGAAATGGGCGGAGCAATCCCCGGCGACAAGTACCACAACGTCCTGTTTCAGAATCCCGGTCACGATCATCAATGGTTGACGGTCAAGCTGATTGGCAAGCAGACCAATCGTGCGGCGCTGGGAGCCCGCATCAAGGTCGTCACGACCGGCGATCCGCCATTGACCGTGTATCGACATGTCTCCCAAGGCAGCAGCTTCGGCAGCAGTCCGCTCGAACAGACCATCGGCTTGGCCAAGGCCGACCGAGTCGCCCTGTTGGAAATTCACTGGCCGACCAGCGGAACGACGCAAGTGTTTCGTGACATCGCGGTGAATCAAGCTCTGGAAATTACGGAGTTGGCCGACGACTATCGCGTGCTGGAGCGATCTCCAATCGTGCTGAAGAAATCCACCGGCTCTTTTGAAACCCCCAACAAGGAGTGACGAACATGGCAGACCCCGTCATCAGCAATCAGCAAACGATCCTGAGCAATCAAGCGCAGATTCTCGCCAACCAAGCGAAGATCGAGGAGAACCAATCGAAGCTCGATAAAGTCGTCGGCAATCAGGCGGCGATCTTGGCGAATCAGAAAAAGATTCAGGCCAACCAAGCCAAGCTCGACAAAGTGCTCAGCAACCAAGCAGCGATCCTCAAGAACCAGAAGCGCATCGAAGGTAATCAAGACAAGATCCTGGCCAATCAGAAAAAGATCCTGAGCAAGTAACGCCCATGTCTCTACAACGCAAAGTTCTGCTGTCGTCGATCGTCTGGTTAGGCACGGTGACTTTGTTGCACCTGTGGCTCAACATGTCGGCGTTCGAGAAGCGAGCGATTGCCAGCGAGCGATTTCGCGTCGGCTTCCTTCCGGTGACGTGTCATCTGACTTGTCCCGTCACCCACTTCATCAACAAGAGCATGTCGGGGGACGGGACTTTTGAGCCGCTGCGATTCAACGGTTTTCCAGAGTTGAAAGAGGCGTTCCTGTCCCGTCATTTGAAAGCGACCTTCATTCTGGCTCCGATGGCGATGGCTCTGCGCGAGCAGGGAGTGCCAATCAAAATCGTGTACCTTGGCCATCGCGACGGTACGACGATGATGGTCCACAAGGACTCGGACATTCGTCGCATCGAAGATTTGCGGGGGAAAAAGGTCGCGGTCCCCAATCGCTTTTCCAACCAACGTCTCATCATCTTTAGGGCTTTTAAGGAGCGCGGCCTGAACATGGACGAGGTGACGCTGCTGGAGATGCCGCCGCCCGACATGCCCGCCGCGCTGAATGTTCGCGCGGTCGATGCGATTATTTCGGGCGAGCCATTCATGGCTCAGTCCGAAATGGATGGCTACGGCCGCGTGCTGTTTATGACCAAGGATGTCTGGCCGGAATTCATCTCGTGTGTGTTGGCGGTCCATGAAGACGTCATCCGCGACCATCGCGTCGAGGTGCAGCAATTAGTCGATGGCATCGCGCGGAGCGGCAAGTGGCTCGACACGACGATGGATCATCGGATGCAGGCGGCGAAATTCACCGCCGAGAATTACTACAACCAAGACCCCAAGCTGCTGCGGTTTGTCCTCAGCAAACCACCGGATCGCGTCAAGTACACCAACCTCTCGGTGCGTCGCAAGGATTTTGAAGAGATCGAACTCGTCGGTCGCGAGTCGGGCACGTTGCAAGGCACCGCCCGTTTCGAGGACTACGCCGATCCGTCGTTTGTCACGGACGAATCCACCATCCAACCATACCGGTGGGAGACCACGCCATGACCTCCGCAGGTTCCGTCCCCCATGAAGCGGCCGTGCCAGAGTCGCCGTTGATTTCCATGCGAGCGATCCTCTTGCCATCGATCGTCGCCGTGACGTTTCTGATTTTCTGGGACGGAGCGGTAAGGCTCTCAGGCAGTCAATTGTTTCCAAAACCACTCGACGTCTTGTGGGGACTGGTCGAACTCGCGCGGAAGGGACTGCTGCTGAAATACGTCGTGGCCTCGCTGTTTCGAGTCACTTGGGGGTTCACGTTGGCGGTGATCGTCGGCATTCCGTTCGGGCTGTTGATGGGCTGGAACAAGCTGGTGCAGGAAGCGTTCAATCCGCTCATCCAAGGCTTTCGACCGATCTCGCCGATCGCGTGGATTCCGGTCGCGATCCTGTGGTTCGGAGTTTCTGACGCGGCCCCGGTCTTCCTGATCTTTCTGGCGAGCGTCTTTCCGATCACCGTCTCGACGGCGGCGGCGGTCAAAAGCGTGCAGTCGGTTTATCTGCGGGCCGCCGCCAACTTCGGCCTGACGAAGTTTCAGTTATTTCGCCGAGTCATCTTCCCGGCGAGCCTGCCTCAGATCATCACCGGACTACGGATCGGCTTGGGCATCGCGTGGTTGGTGGTCGTCGCGGCCGAAATGATCGCGGTCAACTCCGGCTTGGGCTATCTCATCATCGACGCGCGTAACGCCGGCAAACGATATGACCTCGTGGTCGCCGGCATGGTCCTGATTGGAGTCATCGGTTGGCTGTTGGATTTACTGATGCGCCAAGTGGAACGCTTTCAAACGGTGAAATGGGCGTATGGGACTCTGCATGATTGAGCCAGCCGAACAGAGCCGACTCGCCGCGCGAACCCAGCCTCCGACGGTTCTCGTTCGCGACGTGTGGATGGACTTCCCGCGCAAGCAGGGAGGCCAATCCGTCCCCGTTCTTGAACGGATCCACTTGGAGATTCCGCCGGGCGAATTCGTCTGCGTCGTCGGTCCATCGGGCTGCGGAAAAACAACGCTGCTCAACATCATCGCGGGTTTCCTGCGTGCCTCGCGCGGCGATGTGCAGGTGGAAGGCGAGTTGGTCCACGGTCCCGATCCGCGCCGGATCGTCATCTTTCAAGAGGGTTCCGTTTTCCCCTGGCTCACCGTTTCAGCCAACGTCGGCTTTGGGTTGTCCGACAAGACCGTCGCAGAGCGTGACCAAATCATCCAACACTACATCGATATGGTCGGTCTCACCGGTTTCGAGTCCGCGTACTTGCGCCAGTTATCCGGTGGCATGCGCCAGCGCGTCGAGATCGCGCGGGCGTTGGCCGCGAACCCGGAAGTCCTTTACATGGACGAGCCATTCGGGGCGCTCGATTACTTCACTCGTTTCAAGATGCGGGCTGACCTCGTGCGTATCTGGCAACAAGAGAAGAAGACGATTCTGTTCGTCACTCACGACATCGACGAAGCGATCCAACTCGCCGATCGCGTCGTCGTGCTCAGTTCGCGGCCATCGACGATTCGACTCATCCTGCCCGTCGCGCTGCCCCGACCTCGTGACTTGAATTCACCCGATTACCTCGACACACGCGATCGCATTCTGAGTGCATTGGGCATGAGCCTGCAAAATGGCTCATCCGCATCATGACTTTTCGCACCCCATCAGGAAAGAACGATGGCACACATCAAGCTGCCCGACGGCGAGCCGGGAATCATCGGCCCGCTGACCGCCTACCGGGAGACCGAGAAGCCGCTCGACGATCTCGCGAACGTGTTGATGTGCGGTCCTTCGTCGCTGACCAGGGCGGAGCGGGAAGCCATCGCGACGTTCGTCTCGAACGGCAACGAATGCTATTTCTGCACCAATTCACACGCTGCGGTGACTCGACAGTTGCTCGGTGATCAGTGCGGCCTCATGGCGGACATTCTCCAAGACGTGATGACCGCCAACATCGACGAGAAGCTGAGATCGCTGCTGATCATCGCTGGCAAAGTTCGGCGCGACGGGCGGCTCGTGACCGACGAAGACGTGCGGCGTGCTCGTGAGGCGGGAGCGGACGACAAGGCGATTCACGACACGGTCCTGATCGCCGCGATGTTCTGCATGTTCAACCGATACGTTGATGGCCTCGCGACTTGGACGCCACACGACCCCAAAGTTTACGAAGCCATTGGGACGCGCATCGCGACCAAAGGCTACGGCAGCCGCTTTCGCGAGAAAGAGTGAGGGCCACGATCATGCGCTGGCTGCAATCCAACAAGCCATGCAAAGTGCAGAGTGAAGAATGCAAAGTGCAAAATGAAGGCCGTTGTTCGGTGCCTGGCACTCGACACTTTGCACTCTTCACTCTGCACTTTGCACTGATTCTCGTAGTGTCATCGACTCCGACAACGACACAAGCTGAACCGCCAGCTCCGTCAAAGTGCCGCCTTCCAGTGCTCGATGATGATGCCGCGTGGCAGCGGTTGCCAAAGACCGAGCAAGACGTCACGAGCCGGCGATTGCCCATCTGGGCAAAGGCACTTGCCGGGCCGTTGCCGAGGACTACAGCGGCGCTGTTGGAGCTCGATCATGTCTATCGCACGAGCGACGCCTTCGATCCTCGCTTGAGATCCACGATGCGCTGGGTCGCTGCTCGCGCCAATCGCTGCGACTACGGTCAACGCTACGCGGAGTCGGACTTGCTCCGCGCGGGAATGACGCGCGATCAAGTCGAGCAACTGGAAGCGAGTTTTCCCAAGCTGCCTCCGCAGGAGCGTGCGGCGATCAGCTTTGCTCGCAAGTTGACTTTGTCCGCCGACTCGGTAACGGATGAAGACGTTGCTGAACTCATTCAAGTTTTCGGCGAAGCGCCGGTCGTGGCGATGGTTTTGCAGATGGCTTACGCGAATTTTCAAGATCGGTTGTTGCTGTCCTTGAACGCCGATGTCGAACCGGATGGGCCGCTGCCTCCACTGGCGGTACGGTTCGCCGCGCCGGCTGCGAACGAATCCATCACGGTCAAGCGGCCGGAGGCCTCAACGGAGAAACCGGCCGCGCCGCTCGCCATCACGTTGGGGCGCGAATGGACATCGGTCGGATTCGATCAACTGTTGCGCGGCATGGAGCAACAGCGTGCTCGTCCTGGCCGAGTCTCCGTGCCGAAGTGGGAAGACTTTCATCCGCGATTGCCACCGGGAATGTATTCCGCCGACAAGCCGACACGGATCAAGTGGAGCCTCGTGGTGATGGGGCATCAGCCGCAGATGGGACCAGCGTGGTTGAAGTGTCTGCGCACGTTCGGCCGTGAGGCCAATCAGGACCGCGTGTTCGAGGAGACACTGTTCTGGGTCATCACGCGAACGATTCACTGCTTCTATTGAATGGGGCACACCGAAATGTTGCTCGCGGTCGCGGGCCAAAGTCCTCAACAAATTGAAGCACGAACACGGAAACTCGCCGAAGGAGACTGGTCATCATTCTCACCCGCCGAACAAGTCGCGTTTGCATTCGCGCGCAAGCAGGCGAAGACGCCGTGGGCCATCAGCGACGACGACGTGAAGTCACTCGTCGAACACTTCGGGGCCGAGCGAACCGCCGACGTGATCTGGTGGTCGTGCCGTTGCCATTACATGACCCGCGTGGCCGATGCCTTTCAATTGCCGCTCGAAAAAGAGAATGTCTTTCAAACGCCACCTCCCAAAGAACCGCCGAAGCCCGACAAGTGATTCGTCGTGTACGACGAACTAACACCCAGCCGCTGAGGAGTCTGTCATGTTTCGTTTTTCACAGTTCACCCTCGTGTTGATCTTGATGGGGATGCTCATGGCTCAAAAACTCTTCGCTGATCCTCCTGCCACAAAGTCCGCCGCCGAATTGGAAGCGCTCATCAAGGGCAAGGAAGCATCGCCGGAGGAACTGAAAGTGGTCGCGGACGAATTGGAGAAGTCCTACGACAAAACGCCTCCACCAGAATCGGTGCGCATGTTGATCGCGATCGCGCGCGGCTCGCAGATGGGAGCCGGCGAAGGCTGGTTCGGACCGGCTCAGAATCGTTACTCGTGGGATTGGTTGGCGAAGTTGCATGAAATCGCGCCGAGCGAAGCGATCACCGCCAAGGCGTTTCGCGGGACGGAACAACTCTTCAAGCGGCTGGATCGCAATCGCGACGGACGCATTGGCCCGGAAGACCTCGATTGGTCTGACCGCAATCCGTTCGTGCAACAGTCCTACATGATCAGCCGCCTGTTTCGTCGATTCGATCGCGAAGGGGACGGCCGAGTGACTCGTGAAGACTTGCTGGCGTTCTTCGATCAGGCGGCTCAGGGCAAAACCGAGCTGCGGACCGAGGACTTCCGCGACGCGATGATTTCTGGAATGGTCGGTTTTTCGCCGGGCGACGCTCCAACACAGCCGATTCTGTTGCGCGGCCTGTTTCGCGGCGAAGTCGGTTCGCTGAACGAAGGACCGAAGGTCAACGAGGCAGCTCCTGACTTTGAATTGAAGACGCTCGATGGCGGTCGCACCGTCAAACTCAGCGACCACATTGGATCGAAGCCGGTTGTGCTGGTCTTCGGCAATTTCACTTGTGGTCCGTTCCGCACGATGTTCCCGGCCGTCGATGAGCTCAGTGAACGCTATCGCGAACACGCGACGTTCCTGGCCGTCTACGTTCGAGAAGCTCATCCCACCGATGGCTGGCACATGGAATCGAACGCAAAGGTCGGAGTGAAAGTCGCTCAGCCGCAGACCTACGCCGAACGAGTCTCCGTCGCTCAGCAGTGCAACGCGAAGCTCAAGTATTCGATGCCACTACTGGTCGATGAGATTCACGATCCGGTCGGCAACACCTACAGCGGCATGCCGGCTCGGCTGTACGTCATCGACCCCGATGGCAAGGTGGCCTACAAGAGTGGTCGAGGCCCGTTCGGCTTCAAAAGCGGCGAGATGGAACAATCGCTGCTGATGCTGCTGCTGGATCGCCAACAGCAAACAAAACCGTGATTGATCGTGGAGCAGGTTTTCAACCTGCTCAGCCATCTGGCAAGCGGCTGTGATGTCCGTCAAGAACTCCTCCGTCAATAATCTGTCGCCAGAGACGAACCTCTCAGGAGAATTTGGCGATCGCGTCGGAAAACTCGGAGTCACCATGCAGGCTGTTGAACTCGAAAGCGTGTCAAAATCGTTTGGCACGCATCGCGCCGTGGACGACCTGACGCTGGCCGTGCCGAGCGGAACGATTTACGGATTCATCGGCCCGAACGGCTCCGGCAAGACGACGACGCTGCGGATGATCATGCGCATTTTGCTGCCGGACAGCGGCCGCATCCGCGTGCTTGGCGCGGAATCGTCGCAGGCCGCCAACGATCAGATCGGCTACTTGCCGGAAGAACGCGGCCTCTACAAAAAGATGAAGGTCCGCGAGATGCTCCGTTTTTATGCGGAGATCAAAAATGTCGATCATCGAGATTGCCGCACGGAGATCGACGGCTGGCTCGAACGCATGCAGCTCACCGATTGGGCGAACAAAAAAGTCGAAGCCTTGTCCAAAGGCATGGCGCAGAAGGTGCAATTCATTGGCACTGTGATCGCGAAGCCGAAGCTGGTCATTCTCGATGAGCCG
>CAZILR010000097.1:9367-11409 GCA_964539995.1 uncultured Planctomyces sp. | reverse complement strand
GCGGCTGGCCGGATGGATGCGTTTTGGTCCGGGAGCCTTAAGCCGTGGGATATGGCGGCTGGGATTTTGCTCGTTCAAGAGGCCGGGGGCCGAGCCACTCGCATGAACGGCGAGCCGATCGACATCGAAATCCCTGACCTGCTCAGCAGCAACGGCTCCGCGATTCACGACGCCCTGCAACAGTTGTTGTGATCGCGCCGACGGTGATCCCTGCGAAACCCGCATCAGAGATGGATGCTCCTGTCGAGTGTTCCGCTTGCGAAGTATATTGCGTGCGAAGTCGTTGCAACGTCGAGCAGTTGCGTCCGCGTCCTCGTGAGTCCCAACATGTTTTGCCGAATCGCACAGCACGTTCGTCGAGTGGCCTGCCCGCTGGTGGCAGTCTGGCTGCTCGTGTCGTCGGGATTCGCTCAGCAGACGACCAATCCTCCGGCGAGCGACAAGCCGAACGGTACCCCGGCCCCGAAGCAAGCCTCACCTTCCCCGTCATCGAGCAGTTCACCAGCCCGCGGAGTCAAACCTGGAGCCGAGGACGTCGTCCAAGTGATCGGCCCAGACGGCAAACCACTCTTCATTCCGCGCGGAGAGACGTGGGAAGAGTTCCAGAAATTCTTGAAGTCGCGCCAGGCAAATGATGGCCCGATGGCTCCGCCGTTCAGTGTCAGCGGTGTTTCGTTTGAGGGTTCGGCGGAGGCGAATGAAGATGTGGTGACGCTGGATGCCACGCTGGTTATCTCCGTGAATCGTGACGACGAAGATGTGCTCGTGCCGCTGCGACTCAACGATGCCACGTTGCTGAAAAAGCCTGATCATCTTGGCCCCAACGCAGCCGAGTTCGACGTGTTTGATCGCGAGGAGGGATATCGTTGCTGGTTGCGCGGCAAAGGACGGCACGAACTGAAAATGTCGCTGGCGGTCCGAATCTACAAACAAGCGGCCTCTCGAAGATTGACGCTGCGATTGCCAGAAACTTCCACGAGTGCGATCAAACTGAGCGTGCCGTTGCCAAAGGTCTCGGCGAAAGGTTTGGAACGTGGTTCCATCAAGACGAAGCCACTCGACAATGGCCGCACGGAGATTCAAGCGTTCGGTCCACCGGGCAGCTTGCTGGATCTCAGTTGGCAGTCCGTCACCGATCTCTCGGAAACAAAACAGGAACTGCAAGCGCTGACATTGATCGTCGCCGACTTGCGAGCCGAATCGCTCGTGCTGGAGGCGACGCAGCAAATCCGCTCGATTCAAGGGACGTTCGACAAACTGGCGGTGCGATTGCCGCCAGAGTTCGAGTTGCTCGAAGTTTCTGGGCGAGAGGTCAAAGAGTCCTCGAAGGTTTCGGACTCACCCACGCGCGTGGTCGTCACGTTAGCCGCGCCGACCGCTGGTCCCGTCGAATTGAAGTGGGTCTTGTCCGCCAAGATCGCCGCCAATGCGTCCCGTTTGCCAACTCTCGAAGGCTTTGAGGTGGAGGATGCTCGACAACAGAAGGGGCATGTGGTTGTGGTCGCGTGGGACGGAGTGAACCTTCGCAAACGGGACGGCGAAGATCGTTTTGTCAAAAGCGACACACTGGCCGCGTTGCGAGACGTGCCAGGCTTTCAGACCAATGGCGGCGGCAGCACGACGGTCTACAGCTTCTTGAAGCAACCGTTCCGAATGGTGCTCGACGTGCAGAAGATCGAGCCGTACTTCACGGCGGAGACACTGCATCTTGTGCGGCTTTCGCCCACACGAGCGGAGCTGGACACGACTCTGACGGTGCGTGTCTTTCGCGGTTCGCTGGCGGACCTGGTGCTGCCGTGGCCGACGTTCAAATCGGAAGGCTGGGAAGCGATCTCGAACGACTCGCCGAAACTGGTCGAACAAATCCTCGTGGAAGAGACGCCCAATGGGCCGCAATTGCGAGTGAAGTTCTTGCAGCCCAAGTCGGCCACCTCGACAACGGCATCGGGCGACGTGAAATCGCTGATCGAGAAAGCCACCGCCGCGCTTCAGCAAGGGCAATCGGAACCCGCACTGCAAATCCTCACCGATGCGATCAAACG